>NZ_JBEXHL010000017.1:0-217061 GCF_040607795.1 Amycolatopsis sp. NPDC005232
AGCGCACCTCACGCACGACGCCTCAGGCCGGCGGCGGGCGACAGCTACGGACCACCGCGCCCCGCAAGTGGCCAAGCCGGTCCCACCAACCTGTGGCGCCTCAGTTGAGGGTGGTGGCGGGGGCATGGATGGAACAACCAATGCCGCAGGGGGGAAGTGCTAGAAGCGAATGCCGGCGAGCTGGGTGCCCTGGGCGACCAGTTTGCCGGTGCTGTCCCAGATGTGGCAGGACTCGTCGACGCGGCCGTCGGTGATCAGGTGGGCGCGGTGGAGCACGCGGAGCGGGCCGGGCGCCGGACGGGCACGGACGTAGGCCGTGAGCTCGAGGGTCGGCACCCAGCCGCTGGCCGAGATGTCGAAGGTGGCCGGCGGGAACGCGTCGACGGCGAACAGCAGGCTCACCGGGTCGAACGGTTCGTCGCCCGGCAACGCGAGGCGGCCGACGAGCTCGCCGCCGCCGGAGGGGCCCGCGGTGAACACCCGCGCGCTGGTGGTGTCCAGGCGGACCTCGATCTCGTCCATGATCGACACCGGCAGGCCGGACGGTGTGGCGCCCGGGACGCGGAACGGCGAGTCCACCTCGAGCCGCGGGTCGGGCAGGCCGTCCTGCCAGTACGGCTCACCGTCGGCCAGCGTGCCGACGGTGAACAGGGCCTCGACGGCCGTCTTGCCGTCCTGCACGAGGCGGCCGCGCACCTGGCTCGCATTGCGGCCGGTGCGCAGCGTCTCGATCTCGACCTCGGCCGGGCCCGGGTCGGGTGAGCGCAGGTAGTGGGCGCTGGCGGCGAGCACGTCGGAGTGCTCGCGCTCGGTGACGGCGGCGCGCGCGATCAACGCCAGCAGGTAGCCGCCGTTGGGCTTGCCGCCGATCGTCCACTGCGGGCTGATGTCCGCGTCGAAACCGCCGGGCGACCGCCGTTTGACGGCGGACACCGCGGCGAAGGTCGTCGTGCTCACCAGGACCGCCTCCTCGCCGGGCAGAGGGTTGTTCCACGCAACTTAGCTCGCCCGGTCCTTGCGTGCCCGTCGAGTGAGACGGAAACCACGCCCGTCAGAACCCGTACAGCCCGACCGGGTTGTCGACCAGGATCCTTCGGCCTACGTCCGGGCCGGTCCATTCGAGCAGCCGGGCCAACGCCCGTGCGTCGTCGATCGGCTCGAACGGCTCGACGCTCAGGCGGTTGCCCGGAGTGCGCGGCCGGCCACCGGTGTGGGGCCAGTCGGTGCCCCACAACAACCGGTCCGGAGCGGCGGCCGCCAACGCGCGAGCCAGCGGCGCGACGTCCGCGTGGTCGACAGCAGTGGAAATCCGGTGCGGCGCAGAGAGCTTGACGTACGCCGCACCGGATCGCAGGAGGTCGGTCAGCTCGGGCAACCCGGGCTGACCGAGGTCGGGAGAAGCGAGCGCGAAGTGGTCGAGGACAACCGGCACCGGCAGCCGCGCGAGGTCGTCGGCCAGCGCCGCGACCACGGACAGCTCCGTGAACACCTGCAGGTGCCAGCCGAGGTCCGCGATGGCCGCCGCGGTCGCGCGCAGCGGCGCGAGGGCCACGGCCGGGTCGTCGATCGCGAACGTCGCCAGGTTCACCCGCGCCCCGCGCACCCCCAGGGTGTGCCACTCCCCCAGCGGCGCCGATGCGGCGGGGTCGAACACCACGACGCCACGTGCCCGGTCGCCCCGGACGCGCAGCTGCGCGAGCAGGCACGAGTTGTCCGTGCCGTACGGGCTCGGCTGCACGAGCACCGCCCGGCTCACGCCGAGCCGCCAGTGCAGCTCGTCCAGCTGCTCGCCGCTCGCCGGGCCGGGCGTGTAGGCCCGGTCCCCGGCGTAGGGGAACCGCGGGTCGAAGACGTGCACGTGACAGTCGCACGAACCGGAGGGCACCCTCGTCACCGCACGGCGCCCGCGAACTCGGACAGCCGGGCCAGCACACCGTCGTCGACCGGCACGCCGTCGCGCAGCTGCCGGTGGTAGCGCGCGAGCTCGAACTCACCCGGCAGCCGCACGGGCTGCGCCGGGTCCGCGGGCGGCGTGGTGTGCAGGATGCCGGCGAAATCGTCCATCCGGGACGCCAGCTCGGGGCCGGGCACGAGCTTCGACGCGTCGATCAGGAAGAACACGTGGCCCAGGTTCTGCGGCCGCTCCGGATCGACGCTCCACGAGCTGATGCGCGTGAGGTACCCGGCACCGGAGAGCACGCCGGCGAACAGGTCGACCATCACCGACAGGCCGTAACCCTTGTGCCCGCCCAGCGGCTGCAGGAACCCGTCCAACGCGGCCGCGGGATCCGTCGTCGGCTTGCCGTCGCGGTCGGTGGCCCAGGTGTCCGGAATGGACTCCTCCGCCGCCGCGGCCGCGCGGATCTTCGCGCGCGCCGCCACGCTCATCGCGATGTCGAGCAGCACCGGGTCACCGCCGGGTGTGGGCACGCCGATGCCGAGCGGGTTGTTGCCCAGCCGCGCCTCACGGCCGCCCCACGGGGCGATCGTGGTGGTCGCGTTGCTCGCGATGATCGCCGCGAACCCCTGCTCCGCCGCGCGGAACAGGTACGGCATCACGGGCCCGAAGTGGTTGCTGCCACGCACAAAGGCCGCCCCCAGGCCGGTCGCCCGGGCCGAGGCCAGCGCCGCGTCCAGCGCGTGCGAGCCGACCAGAGGCCCGATGCCGTTGGCACCGTCCACCCGCGACAGCGCCGGCGCGACCTGGTCCACCGCCACCTTCGCGTGCAGGTCGACGCCGCCGAGGCGCGCGCGGTCGAGGTACTGCGGGATCCGCGCGACGCCGTGTGTGCGGATGCCGAAGAGGTCGGCGAGCACCAGCACGTCGGCGACGCGCGCGGAGTCCTCTTCGGACATCCCGTTCCCCGCCAGTGCGCGGGCCGCCAGCCCGCGCAGGTCCTCGGCGGTGATCTGGGTGTCGCCGGTCATCGGTGTTCTTCTCCTTCGGTCAGGTCGAACTCGGTGGTCGTGGCGAGGTCTTCGCCGAACCACGAACGGATCCCGGCTCGCCGGGTGTCCGTGTAAACAGGACGGTCGTGCCACAGCATCGGCACGTCGTGGCCCGGCACGAGCAGCGTGTCCGGGTGTTCCCGCCACAGGGTGAGGATCTTGTGCACGGACGCGCGGCTCGCGTCGCGGTCGAGCGTCATGTCGACATCGCCGCCCAGGAGCTCCGCGCGGTTCTTCGCGGCGTCGCCGCTGAACAGCACGGAACCGGCCACCCGGAACACGAGCGAGCCCGGCGTGTGCCCGGCCGCGGCGAACGCCTCGACGCCGGGGAAGATCTCACCGTCTTCGCTCACCCGTCGTGTCCGCGGGTTGCTCGCCAGATCGGCGGCGTACAGCTCGGGCAACGGGTCGAACCCCGGCTCGCGCCCCGCCGCCCACTCCAGCTCCGCCGCGCCCACCCACACGGTGGCCGACGGGAAGAGCAGGTAGTTCGCGGCGTGGTCGTAGTGCGCGTGGGTGAGCAGGATGTCGGTGACCTCGCCCGGATTCACGCCGTGGCCGGCCAGCCGCTGCGCGAGCAGAGAGCGCATTCCGAACGAGCCCGTGTCGGCCAGGATCAGCCGCTCGCCGTGGCGCACGAGGGTGACGCTGCTCCAGCCGAGCCCGCCGTGCTGGGTGCTCTTGCCGGGATAGCCCTGGGTCAGCGGAAGGATGTTCACCGCGCCTCCGGGGAAACCACGTCGGCAACGGGGACCACGGCCTCGTCGTGGTCGAACGTTCGCCGCGCGCGGAACGCGACGATCGCCGTCACCAGGCCGAGCACGGCCAGGTACACACCGAGGCCGTACGGGCCGCCGGTCACGTCGTTGAGCCACACGCCGATGATCGGGCCGGTGCCGCCGAACACGGCCTGCGCCACGTTGTAGGCGAGCGCCCCCGCCGTGACGCGCACGGCCGTCGGGAAGATCTGGCTGATCGCGAGCAGCGCCGGCAGCGCGAGCAGCCCCTTGCAGGCACCGATGAGGGCGCCGCCGGTGAACGCGCCGACCCCGCCACCCGCGGCGAGCGCCAGCGACGGCACCGCGAGGATCGCGACCACGAGCCCGGTCAGGCTCAGGGCCTTGCGCAGCCCGATCTTGTCCGCCACCGGACCCATCACGAGCGTGCCGGCGATGACGAGCACGTTGCTCACGATCGTCGCGTTGTAGGCCTCGGTGCTGTCGAGCTTGCCGACGTTGATGAGGAACGTGGTGAGGAACGACGTGATGGTGGTGCTCAGCAGCGCGTAGCTCGCGGTGCAGACGATGAAGATGACGATCGGCACCCAGTGCAGGCGCAGGGCGTCACGCAGCGGAGTGGCGGCGGCCTTCGCCTTCTCGCGCGCCTTGACCAGCAGCTCGAACTCCGGGCTCTCCTCGACCTTCGAGCGCAGGTACACGCCGAACGCGGCCAGCGGCAGGCCGACGAGGAACAGGATGCGCCAGCCGAACGTCTGGTACTCGTCCTTCGTGAGGATGCTCGAGAACACCCGTGCGAGCAGCGATCCACAAAGGATCCCGATGAACGTGGTGGCGATCAGCGTGCTCACGTTGCGGGCGCGCTTCGCGGCCGGGCTGTGCTCGAACACGAAGCTGATCGCGCTCGCGTACTCGCCACCCGCGCCCATCGACTGCGCGAGGCGGCACACGAGCAGCAGCACCGGTGCCAGGAGGCCGATCTGCGCGTAGGTGGGCAGCACACCCATGAGCGCGGTGCCGAAGCACGTGAACAGGATCGAGATCGACAGCGCGCGGCGGCGGCCGTACTTGTCGCCGATCCAGCCGAAGAAGATGCCGCCGATGGGGCGGGCGATGTAGCCGAGCGCGAACACGGCGTAGGTGTTGAGCAGGGCCACGGCGGGATCGTTGCCGGGGAAGAACTTGGCGGCGATGATCGTGGCGACCACGCCGTAGACGCCCCAGTCGTACCACTCGGCGAAGTTGCCCGCAGAGGCCGCGATGATGATGCGGCGCCGGCGAGCGCCGGTGAACTCGAGCTCCGTGTTCATGACGGGTGTTCCGTTCTCTTCATCGGGAAAGGAGTCAGGTGAGCCGGGCCGCGACCGCTTCGGCGACGGCCGTCGGGCCGCCCGTCGCCGAGCCGTCGGGGCGGATGCCGATGTCGCCGGCCCCGAGCGCGCCGGCGACGGCCGCGCGCACGAGGTCACCCTCGGCGACGTGGTGCAGGTGGTCGAGCATCATCGCGGCGGCGAGGATCTGCCCGATCGGGTTCGCGAGGCCCTTGCCCGCGATCGAGGGCGCGCTGCCGTGGATGGGCTCGAAGTACGCGCTGACGTCGCCGATGTTGCCGGAGCCGCACAGCGAGATGCCGCCGACGGTCGCGCCGCCGAGGTCGCTGAGCACGTCGCCGAGGAAGTTCTCCATCACCAGCACGTCGAAGTCGCCGGGACGCAGCACCAGGGCCTGGGCCGCGGCGTCGGCGTAGAGGACCTCGGTCTCGACGTCGGGGAAGCCGGCGGCGACCTCGAAGAAGATCTCGCGGAACAGCGCGTGGCTGCGCAGCACGTTGCTCTTGTCCACGCAGGTCACGCGGTGTTTGCCGTCGTTGGGCGCGCCACCGCGGGCAGCCGCGAGCTCGAACGCGCGACGGCAGATGCGCAGCGTGCCCTCGCGGGTGGTCATGAGCGTGTCGGACACGGCCCAGCGGTTGCCGACGCCCTTGCCGCGTGAGGCGTAGAGGCCTTCGGTGTTCTCGCGGACGATGACGTAGTCGATGCCGCCGGCCTTCACCCCGCCCAGCGCCGACGTGACGCCGGGCAGCAGCAGCGCGGGACGGACGTTGGCGTACGCGTCGAGCCCGATCCGCAGGATGCCGCCGAGCAGGCCGGCCTCGGTGCCGTCCGGGAACCGCACGTCGGGCAGGCCGACCGGGCCTTTGAGCGTGGCCGCGACGGCGGTGCGCAGGTAGTCGAGGTCTTCGGGTGAGCAGGCCACGCCGGTGCGGCGGTAGGTGTCGGCACCGGCGTCGACGTCGGTGTAGCGCAGCTCGAAGCCGCTCTTGGCCGTGACCGCGCCCAGCACGGTGAGCGCGGCGTCAACCAGCTCGGGACCGATCCCGTCCCCGCGGATGACGGCGATGTCGTGAACCTGCACTGGCGCTCCACCTCGAAAATCAATACAATCAACATTGAGAGTCAACATTGACGAGAACGACGAGACCGTAGGCCTGTCCGGAATCCGTTGTCAACCCGATGTTTCTGTTCCGTGACAAGCATCAGCGGTCACTAGACTCGCCGCGAATCGTCAACGCGGCACGAGATCGCCGGAAAAGGAGGGGTCACCAGTCGTGAGCACCGACACTGAGGTGCTGTCGATCGCCGAGGCAGCCGACGTCCTCGGGGTCAAGCAGAGCACGGTGTACGCCTACATCAGCCGTGGCCTGCTGAAGCGCCACCGGCTCCCCCGCGACCGGCGCAGCTGGCTCTCGCGCAGCGAGGTCGAGGGCTTCGGGCAGCGCAAGGGCACGCGCACGCTCCTGCACGACGACGAGCCGGCGGTCTCGTCCGACACCAGCCAGGTCGCGCGCCTCGACGGTGACACGCTGCTCTACCGCGAACGTGACGCCGTGGAGCTCGCGCGCACGGCGTCGTACGAAGAGGTGGCCGAGCTGCTGTGGGAGCAGCCCGACGTGGCGCCCGCGCGGGACCTCGAGCCTGAGCTGGTCTCAGCCATCGGCCGGCTGCAGGACACCATGCCGGCCGACAGCCTGCCGCTCGACCGGCTCAAGGTCACCGCGACGCTGCTCGGCGCGCGCGACTCCTTCCGCTACGACCTGTCCGTGCCGTCGGTGCTCTCGGCGGCACGCACGATGGCGCCCGCGTTCGTGGAGTCGCTGCCGCAGCCGGGCGCGGTGTGCGAGCGCGGCCGGCCCATCGCGGAGCGGCTGTGGGGCCGGCTGACGGCGGAACCCGCGACGCCGGAACGGATCGCGGTGCTCTCGGCCGCGCTGGTCCTGCTGGCCGACCACGGCCTCGGCCCGTCGACGCGTGCCGTACGCGAGGCCGCGGCCAAGGCGGCGGACCCGTACTCGGCCGTGCTCGCGGGCATGAGTGTCGCGAGTGGACTGTTACTGGGCGGTGGTTCGTCACTCGCCGTGCAGGCGTGGCTGGGTGACATCGCTTCGCCCGCCTCGGTTTCGCGGGTGCTCGAACAACGCCTCCTGCGCGGCGACCGGCTGTCCGGCTTCGGGCAGCCGCGATACCGCAGTGCCGATCCCCGCGCGTCGGAGCTGCTGCGCCTGCTCGCCGAGGCGCCCGCGGACCCCGAACGGCTCGCGATCGTCGAGGCCGCCATAGACCTCGTCCGCCGCCGGCGCGATCTCGAGCCGAACGTCGAGTTCGCGTTGGGTGCCTTGTGTTTCGTGCACGGCATGGCCGAGGGCGCCGGTGAGGCGGTGTTCGTGATCGCCCGCACGGCGGGGTGGATCGCGCACTCGCTGGAGACCTACACCGGCCGGTGAGGACGCCTCAGCCAAGGCGGCTGCGGCGGTGGGCGGCCATGCGGACGGGCGCGTTGACGGCACCGTAGCCCGCGTAGCCGTCGAGGCGTTGCAGGACCTCGAAGAACACGCGCCCGCCCAGGATTTCGGTGAAGAAGTGCAGCAGGGCGCCGTGTTCGTCGCGGTCGTAGAGGATCGAGTGGGCACGCAAGGCTTCGAGCAGGTCCGGTGGCGGGGCCAAGCGGGCGTCGAGGTCGTCGTAGTAGTTGCCGGGGATCGGCAGGAGCGGGGCGCCGAGGTCGCGCATCGCGCGGGCGCTGGCGAGCGCGTCGGCCGTGGTGAAGGCGATGTGCTGCGGTTCGCGCACGCCCGGGGCCCAGTCGCCGCGGCGCAGCAGGGCGGAGTCCAGGGCGATGCGCACGGTGCCGTTCTCGGTCCCGCCGCGCACGGTGCGGCTGCGGACCAGACCGAACGGCGCCGCGAACTCCGTGACCGGGTCGGGTTCGAGGCCGAGCACCGCGCGGTAGAACAGCGCGGCCTCGTCGAAGTGGTCGAACGGCTGCGTCAGCGACACGTGGTCGACTCCCGTGACGCCCGCGTCCTTGGCTTTTCCTGCCACCGCGGCGAAATCGTCGAGCCAGCTGTCGCCGGGACCGGTGCGGCAGAAGAAGACCGAGGTGCCGTCGGGCGCGGCGACCGCGGACAGGTCGGCCTCGCCGGCGCTGTGCGTGCGCGGCAGCACCGGCGCGAGCAGACGCTGCGCACGGTCCGCCGAGGTCACCGGGTCCGCGCTCTCCACCCCCAGTGCGGCCACTGAGGCGGTCTCCTCGGCCGCGGCGGAGGAATTCACGAGGATCCGCGCTTCGCCCTGCTGCCACAGCGCAACGGGTTTGGTCCGGTGCTGCCCGACGTGCGCGAAACCGAGTGCCGCCAACGCCTGCCCGACCTCGGCACCGGCCGTGGCGATCTCCGTGAACGCGTGCCCGCTCAGCGCCGGCGCGGCGGGCAACGACGTCGCGCCGAGCGATTCCTCCAGCGCCAGCAGCGATCGCATGGCATCGACGGCGGCCGGGCCGGGGTCGGCCTGGCGGAACACGTCGTTGAACACCTCCAGCGACAGCGGCCCTTCGTAACCGGCCGCACGCACGTGGCCGGTGAAGGCCCTGAGGTCGAACGCGCCCTGGCCCGGGAAGAGCCGGTGGTGGCGGCTCCACTGCAGCACATCCATCTCCAGGCGCGGCGCGTCGGCCAACTGGAGGAAGAACAGCTTCTCCCCCGGGATCGTCCGGATCGCGGCGGGATCACTGCCCCTGGACAGGATGTGGAAGCTGTCGAGGCACAGCCCGAGCGCGGGGTGCGCGGCGCGGCGCACGATCCGCCACGAGTGCTCGTAGGTGTTCACGAACCGGCCCCACGCCAGGGCTTCGTACGCGATCCGCAACCCGCGCGCGGCGGCGCGCTCGGCCAGCGTGTGCAGCTGCTCGGCGGCGAGATCGTCGTCGTCCACCGCGTCCGGGGACACCGTGGAGCACACGAGCATCGTGTCCGCGCCGAGCTGCTCCATCACGTCGAACTTGAGCTCCGCGCGGCGCAGGTTCGCCGCGAGCACGACGGGCGCCACGGCCTCGAAGTCGCGGAACGGCTGGTAGAGGTCCACCGACAGGCCGAGGTCCGCGCAGTGCTCGCGCACCTGCTTCGGCGACCACGGCGAGGCGAGGAGGTCGCTCTCGAAGATCTCCACGCCGTCGAACCCGGCGGCCGCGGCGGCGGTCAGCTTGTCCTCGAGCGTGCCGGACAGGCAGACGGTGGCGATCGCGCGACGGAACTCGGTCCGCGCTTCAGTCGAGGACATCGGCGGATTCCCTTTCCCCTGGGGCGGCGAGGCGGTCGAAGTGCCGCCGCATGCGGGCGGCGTCGGGTTCGGCGCCGGTGAACAACGCGAGCGCGTCGGCGGCCTGGAACACGGCCATCCGGCCGCCGTCGAGCACGCGGCAGCCGCGTTCGGAGGCGACGCGCACGAGCTCCGTCTCCAGCGGCCGGTACACGACCTCCGCGACCCACAGCCGCGGGTCCAGCAGCTCGGCGGGTAGCGGCAGGCCCGGGTGAGCGGCCATGCCGACAGGAGTGGCGTGGACCAGACCGTCGGCGGTGGCCAGCGCCGACGCCACCGAGCCGCCGGCCGAAGCCCGCTCCGCACCGAAGCGCGCTTGCAGTGCCGCGGCGAGCGCCTCGGCCCGCGCGGGGTCCAGGTCGAGCACGCGCACGCGGCCCGCGCCGAGCGTGAGCAGGCCGTGGGCGACGGCCGCTCCGGCACCGCCCGCGCCCAGCAGCACGACGGAGCCCAGCGGCACTCCCGGCAGCCCCGTTTCGAGACCACGCGCGAAGCCGGACCAGTCGGTGTTGTGCCCGGCCGCCGTGCCTTCGCGGAACACCACGGTGTTCACGGCGGCGAGCGCGGCGGCGTCGGCCGACAGCTCGTCGAGGTGGTCCAGCACGACCTGCTTGCACGGGTGCGTCACGTTGAGCCCGGCGTAGCCCGCGGCACGCGCGGCCGCCACCACCTCGCCCGCGGCGTTCGCGGGCAGGCCCCAGTCGTCGAGGTCGAAGCGGCCGTAGGCGAGCCGCACGCCGAGCCGGCGCGCCTCCGCCTCGTGCAGCGGCGGGCTCAGCGACGGGCCGATGCCCGAACCGACGAGCCCGGCGAGCACGGTGCCCGGGCCGGAGCGGCGGGCGTGCTCGCGGACCGCGTCCACGACCGTGGCTGGGTACACAGGTTTCCTTTCGACGAGCCGGTGGTGCCGGGCGGGTTCGCGGCGAAGCGGCCTACAGTGGGACGAGATCCGTCCGGAGGGAGAAGGGACGTCCGTGGCCGCACCGTCGCCGGAAGACGCCGCCGGGAAAGACCGCACCCGCGACGCGGAGCGGACCAAGGCCGAGATCCTCGACGTCGCCGCCGCGGAGTTCGCCGAGAAGGGCTACGACGGCGCACGCGTGGAGGAGATCGCGGCGAAGACCCGCACGACCAAGCGGATGATCTACTACTACTTCACCAGCAAGGACCAGCTCTTCGTCACGGTGCTGGAGCGGGCCTACACGGTGATCCGGTCGCTGGAGCAGGAGCTCGACGTCGACCACCTCGACCCGGTCGACGCGATCCGTCAACTCGCCGAGCTCACCTTCGACCACCACGAGTCCCACCCCGGCTTCGTGCGGCTGGTGAGCATCGAGAACATCCATCGCGCCGAGCACATCGCGCGTTCCACCACGCTGTCGACGCTCGCCAACCCGGCGCTCGACGTGCTCACCCGCATCCTCGGACGCGGCCGCGCGGCCGGGCTCTTCCGCGAGGACGTGGACGCGCTCGACGTGCACATGGCCATCAGCGCGTTCTGCGTGTTCCGCACCGCGAACCGCTACACGTTCAACGCGATCTTCGGCCGCGACCTGCTCGACCCGGCCACGCGCGAGCACCACCGGCGCATGCTCGGCGACCTGCTCGTGAGCTACCTGACCGCGAGCTGAGGCCCTCACGCGATCCTCGCGATCCGGCCGGACGGATGGGTCGGGTAGCGGTCGAGCACGCGCGGATCGTGGCCCGGCAGGAAGATCCCCGACGCCCCGGCCAGCTCCCGGATGCGGTCGAAGCCGCCGTACACCCCGGTGGTCGAGTGCAGCAACGGCGCGGGGAGGTCGGCCTCGAGGTTCTCGTAGAAGTGGCTGGCGTCGGAGGCGACCACGACCGGGCCGGCCGCGGTGGCGATCCGCACCACCTGCGTGCCGGCGGTGTGCCCGCCGACGAGGTGGACGCTGAGGCCGGGCACGACGTCGGCGTCACCGTCGACGAGCCGCAGCCGGTCGTAGGCCCGGAGCCGGTGCAGCTCGACCTCGTCCAGCAGCCAGTGTTCGCGCGTGATGCGCTTGGCCCACGGCCCGGTCCAGTAGTCCATTTCGGACTGCTGCACGATACAGGTCGCGTCCGGGAAGGCGCTCGCCCGGCCGGCGTGGTCGTAGTGCAGGTGGGTGAGCACCACGTGGTCCACGCCTTCGGGCTCGACGCCGAACTCCGCGAGCAGAGCCAGCGGGTCGGTGTACTCCAGCCCGGGCACTTGCGCCGCGCGCCGCGGGTGCATCCCGGCGTCGACGAGCACCGTGTGCTCCGGTGAGACGGCGAGCCACACGTAGTACGCCGTCGGGTGCGGCTCGGTGGAATCCGTGCGGTGGCCCAGGAAGTGGTCTCCGCGGACGCCGTCGCGCCGGGCGTAGCACAGGGCGTGGACCTCGAACGTGCTCACTGCTGGACGCCGACCTCACTCGCCTGCCGCGCCGGCGCGTTCTTCAGGCCGAGCAACGCGGTCGGGACGCGGTAGGTCTCGCGCCCGGTGGCCACGGCGATCGCGTTGACCACGCACAGACCCGCGGTGAAGATCGCGACGCCGAGCCACGCGCCCCGCCCGTCACCGGCGACGGCCGCCGCCACGCTCGGCAGGAAACCGCTGATGGCGAAGCCGATCTGCGTGCCGATCGCGGTACCCGACAGGCGCACGCGGGCCGGGAACATCTCGCCGTAGAAGGAGGGCCAGATGGCGCTCGTCGCGGTGTAGACGATGCCGAACATGCCGATGCCGAGCACGAAGATCCACACGTAGCTGCCGGCGGCGATCGCGCCGAGGTAGCCGAAGATGAGTACCGCGCAGCCCAGCGAGCCCGCGATGAAGATCTTCCTGCGGCCCTTGCGGTCGGACAGCTTGGCCCACAGCGGAATCGAGATCACGGCCGCGACGTTGGCGAGCACGCCGACCCACAGCATCGGCGTTTTGCTCAGCCCCACCGTGTTCACGGCGTAGCTCAACGCGTAGACGGTGAAGATCGTGCTGACCGACGCGATGAGCGCGGCGACGATCACGCGCAGGACGTCGGCCCAGTGGTCGCGCAGCAGCACGGCGAGCGGCAGCCGGACGACCTCGCCGGCGGCGACCTCCTCGCGGAACACCGGCGTCTCCTCCACCGAGCGGCGGATGAAGTACCCGACCGCGACCATCACGGCGCTGAGCCAGAACGGCACGCGCCAGCCCCACGAGAGCAGCGCGTCCTGCGGCAGCGCGGCGACGGGCAGGAACACCGCCGTGGCCACGATCTGGCCGGCCTGTGTGCCACTGAGGGTGAAGCTCGTGTAGTACGCGCGGCGGTGTTCCGGCGCGTGCTCCAGGCTCATCGAGTTGGCGCTGGCCTGCTCGCCGCCGGCGGAAAGCCCTTGCAGCAGCCGCAAAACGACGAGCAGCACCGGCGACGCGACGCCGAGCGCTTCGTAGCTGGGCAGGCAGCCGACGAGCACTGTGGACAGACCCATGAGCAGCAGCGTCGCGATGAGCACGCGTTTGCGGCCGAACCGGTCGCCCAGGTGGCCGAGCAGTAGCGCGCCGAGCGGACGCGTGACGTAGCCGACGCCGAACGTCGACAAGGCCAGCAGCGTGCCCGCGGCCGGTGAGGACGCCGGGAAGAAGATCTTGCCGAAGACCAGCGCGGCCGCGGTGCCGTAGATGAAGAAGTCGTAGTACTCGAGCGCGCTGCCGATCCAGGCGGCGAGCGCCGCTTTCGCGGGCCGGCCCGCGGCGGGCGCCGCTCGATCTCCTCGACCGTTCACTTTTGTCTCCTCTGCGGTGCACCGTTGCCTCGCCCGACGGCTAATGTACCGTGCGGTTAATTAGAGAGAGTGAAGGGCGCACCCGAGGTTGTCAAGGACGAGTTTCGACACAAGATCGACTCCGTCCGGGCGCGACGGACCGCGGAGTGATCCTGTGTGGAGGGTGCGCGAAACGCACCGGAAACCCGTGGTGGTCAGGGGTTCCGACCGGCCGGGAGGGCTACGGCCGGAGGTTCTCCACCTCGACCGGCTCGATGGCCTCGCCCTCGGGGAGGTCGAAGCCGAGGATCTGGCTGTAGAAGCTCAGCTCCGCGTCGA
Organism: Amycolatopsis sp. NPDC005232; assembly: GCF_040607795.1. Classification (NCBI taxonomy): domain Bacteria; kingdom Bacillati; phylum Actinomycetota; class Actinomycetes; order Pseudonocardiales; family Pseudonocardiaceae; genus Amycolatopsis; species Amycolatopsis sp. NPDC005232. Next base: position 13,406 of record NZ_JBEXHL010000017.1, read on the forward strand.
GGGCGCGGCGGATGTTCTCCGCGCGGCGGAAGCCGTGCTGCTCGCCTTCGAAGAGGAGGTAGGCGACCGGCACCTTGCGCGAGCGCAGGGCGTCGACGATGAGCTCCGACTGGTTGGGCGGCACGACGGGGTCGTCGGCGCCCTGCAGCACGAGCAGAGGCTGGGTGAAGGCGTCGACATGCTGGATCGGCGAGCGGTCGAGGTACACGTCGCGCAGCTCGGGATACGGGCCGATCAGGCGGTCGAGGTAGCGGCTCTCGAACTTGTGCGTGTCGGCCGCCAAGGCCTGGAGGTCGGCGACGCCGAAGAGATCGGTGCCGGCGGCGAAGGGCGTGTCCGCACGCGAAAGGGAGGCCAGCACGGTGTACCCGCCGGCCGAGCCGCCCCGGATGAGGAGCTTGTCACCGTCGACGCGGCCTTCGGCGGCGAGCCAGCGGACGGCCGCGATGCAGTCGGCGACGTCGAGGATTCCCCACGTGCCGTGGAGTTCCTCGCGGTAGGCGCGGCCGAAGCCGGTGGAGCCGGCGTAGTTCACGTCCACGACACCGAACCCGCGGCTGGTCCAGTACTGGATCCCCAGCGACAGCACGGGAACCGCGTGCGACGTCGGTCCACCGTGGACGACCACGACGACCGGCGGCTTCGACCCCGCAGAACCCTCGAAGTTCGGGTTCGCGGGCGGGTAGAACAACGCGTGGGACACGCGCTCGCCCGACGGGAAGTCGATCGCCTCGGGCGCGGACACGTACTCGGCGCCGATCCCGGTGTCGCGGGGTTCGCGCACGGTGGCGACCTTGCCCTCGGCGGTCAGCGTGTACACGCTCGGCTCGGCGGTGGGCGAGCCGGCGATGAGGAGCAGCTCGTCGCCGCCGGACGGGCGCAGCGCGCTGATCGCGGTGAACGGGGTGTCGAGGTCGGTCACGGTGCCGTCCGGGCTCGCGAGGGCCAGCCCGTCGATGCCGCCGGACCAGCGGGCGAACACCACGCGGTGGTCGGCCAGCACCGCGTACCGGCCCGTGCCCAGGCCCCAGGCCGGCACGCCGATCTCGGCGTCGAGCACGACCACCGGCTCGACGGTGCCGCTCTCGCCGAGCCGGTAGAGGTTCCACCAGCCGGTGCGGTCGGACAGGAAGTACAGCGTGCCGTCGGCGTGCCAGCGCGGCTCGGACACCGACTCCCCCGGCCCGCCCGCGACCACGGTCTCCTCGCCGGTGGCCAGGTCGCGCACGCGCAGCTCGGTCGAGTCCCACGGCATGTTCGGGTGGTCCCACGCGACCCACGCGAGCTTCCCCGCGTCGGGCGAGAAGCGCGGGCTCGCGACGAAGTCCGGGCCGGACACGAGCACCTCGGGCTCGGCTCCCTCGGTGAGCAGCACGATCTCGTTGCGCACGTCGGCCGCGCCCCGGCTCGTTTTCGGGTGGTGCTCACGCACCACGGCCAGGCGCGTCCCGTCGGCGGTCAGGTCGCCGTCGGCGTACCGATCGCCGCGCGGGACCTCGGGCTCGGGGGTGACGGCTTCCGGCTCGCCGTCGCGGCCGAGGCGGTACAGCCGCTGGTCGGCCCAGTTGGCGAACCACACCACGCCGTCGCGCACCCACCAGTCGGCCCCGCCGTACTCGTGCACCGACGTCCGCGCCCCGAACCCGTCCGGCAGCAGGTCGGCGGTGCTCCCGTCGGCTTCCCGCCGCACGAGCTGCACCCGCCCGCCCTCCGCCGGCCTCGCCTCCGACCACACCACGGCCCGCCCGTCGGCGCGCACATCCGTGACGCGCACGGCGCTCTGCGTGATCAGGTCGGCGGTGAACGGCGTGGCCCAGGAACCGAACTCGGAGATCTGCACGGCGCCACGCTAGCCGATCTCGCGTGTCTCGTCGGCCGTACTGCACCGACGGCCGCGCGACAATGCCGGATTGACCACCGACGGCGCGCGCCGCAGCCGGGTGGCCTGTTCGAACGCGTAGCCGAGGCCGAGGAGCAGCGGTTCGCTCCACGCCGGGCCGAGCAGGGTGATCCCGAACGGCCGGCGGTCCGCCGCGCGGTAGCCGGCGGGCAGGGCCAGTGAGGGGTAGCCCGCCCGGGCGCCGAGGCTCGCGCCCGGGTAGCCGGCGAACAGCAGGGCCGCGAGGGTTTCCGACCGCAGCAGCGAATCGAGGCGGTCCTTGCTCTCGGCGAGGTCCTGTGCGCGGTCGGCGAGGTACTTGCGGGTGTCGGCGCTGCCGGGTACGTGATCCTTGGCCTGCGCGGCGAGTGCGCGGGTCTGGCCGAACTTGAGGGTGGCCGCGGAGTGCGCTTCGTTGAAGCCGATCAGGTCGGCGAGCGAGCGGCACGGCGCGTCGTCGGGCAAACCGGACAGATAGGTGTCGAGGTCGCGTCCGAACTCGTAGGTCAGCACCGACGATCCGTCCTCGATGCCGCTTCGCGTGTCGAGCTCGACGGGCACCAGGGTCGCACCCAGGTCGCGCATCGCCTGCGCGGCGGTGTCCCAGAGGGTCCGATTGTCGCCCTCGGGAGCGCTGTCCAGCACGACGCCGATCCGCCGGCCCCGTAGGGCCTGGGGGTCGAGGTCGTGAGTGAAGTCGTGGTCCACCAAGGGGTTCGCGGCCGTCGCGGGGTCGCGATCGTCCCGCGTGGCGAGGACGGTCAGCAGCGCCGCCACGTCGGCGACCGTGCGGGCGAGCGGGCCCGCGGTGTCCTGGCTGGCGGCGATCGGCACGAGCCCCGTGCGCGGCACCAGCCCGACCGTCGGCTTGAGCCCCACCACGGAGTTCGCGCAGGCCGGCCCGAGGATCGAGCCCGACGTCTCCGATCCGACGCTCAGCGGCGCGAACCCCGCCGCCACCGCGACGGCCGACCCGGAACTCGACCCGCTCGGCGTCTGCGTCACGTCGTACGGGTTGAGCACCTGGCCGCCGAGCGAGCTGTAGCCGCCGGGCATGCCGACGGTGAGGAAGTTCGCCAGCTCGGTCAGGTTGACCTTGCCGAGGACCACGGCGCCCGCCCGGCGCAGCGCGGTCACCAGCGGCGCGTCGGCCGCCGGGTACGAGTGCTCCAGCGCGAGGGAGCCCGCGGTGGTCGGCATCCCGAGGACGTCGATGTTGTCCTTCAGCAGGACCGGGATCCCGGTCAAGGGGCCGCCCTCACCCGCGAGCAACCGCCGGTCGGCCGACTGCGCGTCGGCGAGCGCGCCGGGGTTCAGCGCGCGCAGCGCGTGCAGCGCCGGGCCCCGCTCGTCGAGTGCCGCGATGCGGTCGAGGCACGCGCGGGCGAGGGCCACGGCGGACAGCTGCCGTGTGTGGAGCAACTCCGTCAGCTGCGCGACGGTCACCGTCTCAAGGTCGAGCACGGCGAAGTCTCACACGGCGTACGTGTAGTCCGGCACGTCCGTGACGAACATGTACCCCGGCGCGTGCGTGATCGCGAACGGCGGCTTCGACCGCATGATCGCGGCCTGCGGGGTCACGCCGCACGCCCAGAACACCGGCACCTCGCCCTCGCGGATCTCCACCGGGTCACCGAAGTCCGGCTTCGACAGGTCCTCGATACCGAGGGCTTCGGGCGCTCCGATGTGGACCGGCGCGCCGTGCACGGACGGGAACTGGCCGGAGATGCGCACGGCGTCGGCGACGCGGTCGGCGGCGATCGGGCGCATCGAGACGACCATGGGACCGCTCAGGCGGCCCGCGGGGGCGCACTCGCGGGAAGTCTTGTACATCGAGACGTTCTGGCCCTTGCTGATGTGGCGAACCTCGATGCCCGCGGCGACCATGGGCGTCTCGAACGTGTAGCTGCAGCCGATGAGGAACGTGACGAGGTCGTCGTTCCAGTACTTCAGCACGTCGTCCGGCTCGTCGACCAGCTCGCCGTCGCGCCAGACGCGGTAGGCGCCGACGTCGGTGCGCAGGTCGGCGCCCGGCGCGAGGTCGGTGTGGGGGCTGCCGGTGTCGGTGACGCCGATGATCGGGCACGGCTTGGGGTTGCGCTGGCCGAACAGGAGCGCGTCGTAGGCGTACTCGCGCGGCACGATGATCATGTTGGCCTGGGCATAGCCCGGCGCCCACCCGGCGGTCGGCACGCGCAGGCCGCCGCGGAAGGCTTCGCGGGATTCGGCCGGGCTCAGAGCGGGGGTGACAGTCATCAGCAACTCCTCAGGAGAAGATCGAACCGAGTGAGGTCAGGGATTCCACGGCGGCGTACGCGGTGAACAGCCAGGCGGCGATGCCGACGCCGAGCAGCACCTTCGGGTAGCGGTAGCCCGCGATCAGGTCGCGGCGGCGCAGCGCCACCCACAGGATGATGGCCAGGCCGATGGGCAGCACCAGCCCGTTGATCGCGCCCGCGAACACCAGCATCGACTGCGGCGTCTGACCGGCGGCGATGAAGATGATCGTCGCGAGGCCGATCAGCACGATCACGGCACGGTTGAAGTGCGTGCGCACGGGCTTGACGTAGGACTGCAGGAACGTGGCGGTGGTGTAGGAGTTGCCGATCACGCTCGTCATCCCGGCGGCCCAGAACACCAGACCGAACAGGTGCAGCCCCACCGTGCCGAACGCGGAGAGGAACGCCGAGCCCGCGGCGTCGTTCTTGTTCGCCAGCGTCGCGCCGGTCGCGACCACGCCGAAGAAGCCGAGGAACAGCACGATCCGCAGCACGCAGGCCACGAGGATGCCGGTCCACGCGCCGCGGTTGATGCGCTTGAGGTTCGCCACACCGGTGATGCCGGCGTCGATCAGCCGGTGCGCGCCGGAGTAGGTGATGAACCCGCCGACGGTGCCGCCGATCAGCGTGAGGATGGGCAGGAATGGCAGGCCCTTCGGGTCGACGGTGCCCACGGCGGCCTGGCCCACCGGCGGTGCCGTGGCCACGACCAGCGCGATGATCAGCGCGATCTTCACGAGCCCGAGCACCACCATCACTCGGTCCACCGCCGTGAGCACCGAGCGGACCAGGAAGATCGCGATGGTGAGGATGCCGCTGATGGCCGCGCCGATCCGCGGGTCGATGCCCAGCAGGTTGTGCAGGCCGAGGCCGGTGCCGGCGATGTTGCCGATGTTGAACACGACCGCGCCCAGCACCACGAACACCGTGAGCACCTGGCCGGCGCCCGGGAACACCTTGCTCGCGATGTCCTGCGCGCGCTGCCCCGAGATGCCGAGGATGCGCCACACGTTGAGCTGCACGGCGACGTCGATGATCATCGAGACCACCACCGCGAACGCGAACGAGGCCCCGTAGAGCACGGTGAACGAGGCGGTCTGGGTGATGAACCCCGGTCCCGCCGCGCTCATGGCCATCAGCAGCGCCGCGCCGAACAGCGGCGGCACGCGCAGCCTGCCCGGCCGGGCCCGCCGGTCGTCGGTACTGGTCACGCTGTCCATCCCACTCCTTGGTCCCGATTGGCGGGGGTTGCCACGCAGCTTAAGTTAGACGTCTGACGTCTTACGACCTGTTTCACCATCTGGGAGGTACCCGTGGCGGACACCCTGCCTTCGGTTTGGATCCAGGACCTGACCTGGGAAGAAGTGAGCTCGTACCTGGAGCACGAGCGGATCGTGATCGTGCCGATCGGCAGCACCGAGCAGCACGGCCCGGCCGGTGTGCTGGGAGTCGACTCGTACGTGGCCATCACGTTGGCCGAGGACGTGGCCGAGCGCAAGGGCGTGCTGGTCGCGCCCCCCATCTGGTACGGCGACTCGTCGCACCACGGCGCGTTCCCCGGCACCATCACGGTGCGCCCGGACACGCTGATGCTGCTGATCCGCGACGTCGCCCGCAGCCTCGCGCGCCACGGCTTCACCCGCATCATCCTGCTCAACGGGCACAAGGGCTCGAACCTGCCCGCGCTCAACAGCGCCGTGCGCGTGCTGCACGACGAGGAGCTGCCCGAGGTGCTCTTCGCCGTCGCGGACCCGCTGCACCTCGCGCGGTCGGCCTCGCCGACGATCAAGGAGACCAACGAGCACCACGCCGGTGAGCTCGAGCTCTCCCACGTGCACTACCGCTACCCGGGCAAGATCCGCACCGACCGGCTCACCGACGCCTCCGTCGACTTCGACGCGGTCTTCGGCGGCTTCGTCGGCAACGACCTGTTCGGCCCGGCGCCCGACGGCGTCGAGATCATCTGGTCCGGCGACGAGCAGCGCGCGTTCACCCCGACCGGCTCGTTCAGCTCGTCGAAGGGCCTCTCGGAGGACAAGGGCAAGCGTTACCACGACCACATCGTCGGGCGCCTGGGCGAGCTGGTCGACTGGCTGCGCACGTACAACGGTCCCATCGGCCACCGCGAGGACTGAGCCGTGGTCACGCGGATCCACCCCGAACCCGCTCTGCCGGCCGACCTCACGGCGATCACGTCCGACGCGTACCGGCAGGTCAAGGACCGGCTGCGCGAGGTGATCACCCGCCTCGGCGAGGCGGGCCGGCTGCGCCTGCCGTCGGAAGCGGAGCTCTCGGCCGCGCTCGGCGTGAGCCGGGCGACGCTGCGTTCGGCGCTGCAGTCGCTGCAGAAGGAGGGGCGGATCCGCCGGCTGCACGGCCACGGCACGTTCATCAACCGCCACGCGCTGGGCCTCGGCGCCAACCTCGCCGAGGCGGGCGCGTTCTTGGACCTGCTCGCGAAAGCCGGTCACGAGGCGTCGGTGAGCACGGCCGATCAGCGGGTGGTGGCGCTCGAGGCGGACATGGCCGCGTCGCTGGAGATCCCGGCCGGCGAGCAGGCGCTGCGGATCGAGCGCGTCTTCGCCGCCTCGGGTGAGCCCGCGGTGCACAGCGTCGACCACTTCCCGGTGCGGCTGCTCGGCGAGGACGCGCGGGCGCTGGAGCCCGCGCAGTCGACGTTCGAGTTCGTGGAGCGCCATCTCGGCCCGCCGGTGTGCTACTCCGTGGCCGAGGTCCGGCCGGTGCTGCCACCGCCGGACGTGGCCGCGGCGCTGAAGATCCCGGCGACGCAGCCGTTGCTTCGGTTGCGCCACACCCACATCCGGGCCGACGAGCAGCCCGTGGCCGTCACGGTCGCGCACGTCAACGACGAATACCTGCGTTTCTCCGTGATCCGGACCTACCTCGATGAGTGATAGATGACCACACTGGCCAACCCACAGCGGCTCGACCGCAAGGCGTGGGGCGTGCTGGCGCTGACCCTGGTGTTCTGGGTCGCCGACGGCTACGACACGTTCGTGCTGCTGATCACCGCGCGGCCGACGCTCACCGAGCTGCTGCCGCACGACCAGCTGCCGCACCTCACGACGTACCAGGGTTACCTGGTCGCCATCACGCTCGCGGGCTGGGCCACGGGCGGGATCGTCGGCGGCGTGCTCGGCGACCGGCTGGGCCGGCGGCGGACCATGATCGTGGCCGTCGCCGTGTACAGCGTCTTCACGGCGTGCTCGGCGTTGTCCGGGAACTGGTGGATCTTCGGGCTCACGCGGTTCCTCACCGGGCTCGGGATCGGCGCCGAGTGGGGTGTGGGCACTTCGCTGCTGCAGGAGGTGTGGCCGGAGCGGTGGCGCGCCCGCGGCGCCGGCCTGCTGCAGGCGGGGTTCTCCGTCGGCGGCGTGCTCGTGTCTGGCCTGTGGGTGCTGCTCGGCTCGACGCTCGGGCTGTCGTGGCGCTGGATGTACCTGTTCGGGGTGATTCCGCTCGTGGTGGTGCTGCTGGTGCGCCGCAGCATCCCCGAATCCCCGCGCTGGGCGGCGCAACGCAAGCGAAAAGTCGGGCTGGGCGAGCTGCTGGCGCCCGGTGTGCGACGCAATTTCCTGGGCGCGCTGGCGGTTTCGATCGCGATCACCGGCGGCTGGTGGGCGGTGAGCTCGTTCCTGCCCAGCTTCGTCGGCGGACTCGTCGACGATCCGAAGCGCGTCGCGTTCTACACGGGCTGGGCCGGGGCGCTGTACAACCTCGGCGAGATCGTGGGCTGTGTCCTGCTCGGGTTCCTCGCCGAGAGCTGGGGCCGCAAGCTCTCGATCCAGGTGTACTTCGCCGGATGCGTGGCGATCGTGCCCATCGTGTTCCTGCTGGTGCACGACGCGGCGACCGCCACGTGGCTGCAGCTCATCGCCGGATTCCTCACCGGCGGCGTGTACAGCTGGTACACCGTGCACACGCCGGAGCTTTTCTCCACGTCGATCCGCGCGACGGCGATCAGCGTGGTGTTCAGCGGTTCGCGGTACCTGGCCATGGCCGGCGCCGTGCTGATCGGCCCGCTGGCCTCGGCCGTGGGCGGATTCGGCCACGCCGCCGCGATCTTCGCCCCGATCTACCTGCTCGGCATTCTCGCCGTGCAGTTCCTGCCCGAGACCAAGGGCAAACCCCTGCCGGACTGAGTGCTTCTCGCCGGATTGAGTGCTTCTCGCTGGAAGAAAGGACCACCCATGACCGTGAAGGTCGACATCCGGGTTCCCGTCGGCCGCCCGCTGCCCGAGCTGACGAAGTTCATCGTGTCGTGTGAAGAGGCCGGGTTCAACGGCGTCGGCGTGCACGACCACCACCACTCGGGCCGCGACGTCTACTCCGCCCTGACGCTGGCCGCGGCGGCTACGTCGAAGCTGCAGCTGTACCCGGCCACCACCAACACGGTGACGCGCCACCCGCTCGTGCTCGCGGCGATCGCGAACTCGCTCGCCGAGATCGGCCCGGGCCGCGTGCTGCTCACGCTCGCGCCGGGGTTCCTCTCCGTCGAGAAGGCGGGCCGCCCGCAGGGGCGGCGCGAGCAGCTCGGCGAGGCGGTCACGGCCATCCGCAAGCTCGTGGCCGGCGAGACGGCCACTGTGGACGGTCACGAAATCAAGATGAACAACGTCGCCAAGCCCGCGCCCGGGATCTTCGTGCTCGCCGCCGGGCCGAAGATGCTGGAGCTGGCCGGCGAGGTCGCCGACGGCGTAGTGATGCTCGCGGGCCTGCACCCGGACAGCATCGAGGCGGCGCGCTCGCACGTGCGCGCGGGTGCCCTGCGGGCGGGCCGGGCGCCGGAGTCGGTGCAGGAGATCCTCATCGTGCCCACGGCGATCGAGCCGTTCGACACCGCGCGCGAGTGGGTGCGGCGCTACTTCCGGCCTGACAAGCCGTTCCTCAACTACCCGAGCACGGCCAACCTGCGCTGGCTGCGCGCGGCCGGCCTCGACATCCCCGAGGACCACGACCCCACCGCGTTCACCTCCGCGCAGGCCAAGGAGATCAGCGACGCGTTCGGGCTCTTCGGGCCCGCCGAGTACTGCGCGGAGCGGCTCCTGCAGGCGCGCGAGGAATCCGGCGTGGAGCACGTGTTCTTCTTCCCGTCGCACACGGCCGAAAGCGGCTACGACCTGCCGGAGGCCGACGTCGCCGCGTTCGCCGACGTGATCGGCCCCCGCCTGGCCGCCGGCTAGTTTCAGTCCCGCACGGGAACCGCTTCGCCCAACGCCTGCACCACGGCCAGCGAGTCGAGGTAGTCGCGCCAGTGCACGACCTTGCCGTCCGCGACGGTGACGATGGAGACGAAGCGGTTCTCGTACGGCCGGCCGGTTTTGACGATCCGGCCGCGCACCGAGTACTCGAGGGTGACCACGGACTTCTCGCGGTCGTGGTGCACGGCCAGGTCGCCGGCCCCGTCGAGCACGATGGCGTCGCCGTAGCCACGGTAGAGCTCGGCCAGCGCTGCACGGCCTTCGGCCCGTTTCGGGTAGCCGGGGACGGTGACGACGAACTCGGTGACCAGATCTTCGGCGAGCAGGTCGAAGAAGTGCTCACCCTCGGCGAGTCCGGCGAGGCCTTGTTGGACGACACCGAAAAACGGGCGCGAGCACGCAACGACGACTCGACCTGCCTCGCGGAGGCAAGCCGCCCCGTCTGCGCCGTTCCGGGTCGAGTCGCCTGCCGAGATGCGCGACGTCGAGCAGCGCTTTCCGCACGAAGCTCACGTCGTGCGCCGCGCAGAGCGAGGCCATGCGCGTGGCGGCGCTGGGGACGCCGGTGCCGTGGTTGACGACGACGGCGCCCGGGCGCAGGGCGTCGAGGAGGCCGCCGGTGAGCAGGCCCAGCACGTCCTCGTCCTCGCTCACGCACAGCGCGAGCACGTCGACGGCGGCGGCGAGGTCGGCGACGGTGTTGTGGGCTGTGTGCGCGACGCCGGCCACGGCGGTCAGCGACGCGGGGCGGCGGGCCCAGACGTGCAGCGGGAAACCCGTTTCGGCGATGGCCGTGGCCAGCGGGGCGCCTTGGTCGCCAAGGCCGATGAATCCGATCGAAAGAGTCATGCCTCCAGTTTCGGCAAGTGCACGGGCCACCCGGGTAGGCCGTCGTTTTCCTGGGAGCGACAAGGCCACTCAGACGGCGAGACTGCCGAGCAGCCCGAGCAGCTCGGCACTGCGGCTACCCGGGGCGGCCTGGAACACGACGAGCGTCACGGCGTCCGTGCCGTCGACGGTGAGCTTTGTCGACCGCAGCTCGAATTCACCGATCGAAGGGTGCGTCAAGCGGTGCACGCGGCCGGCTCTCGGGCGCACGTCGTGGCGGCCCCACAGCTGCCGGAACCTCGCGCTGCGCACGGAAAGCTCGCCGACGAGCTCCCGCAGCCGCGGGTCGTCGACGTCCGGGCCGACGCGGGCGCGCAGCGTCGCCACGCCCTCGGCCGTCGCCTCCGTCCAGTCGCGGCGCAGCGCGCGTTCCGCGGGGTCGAGGAAGACCGCGCGCAACAGGTTCACGCCCGGCCGGTAGTTCGGGGACAACGCGGTGGCCGGCGGGTTGGCGGCGAGCACGTTCGTGAGCTTGTCCTGGACATACGCGGGCGTGCCGCTCACGCAGTCCACCAACCGGTCGACGCCGGGCGGCAGGCGCCGGGGCGGGCTCTTCCGGCGCGTCGGGCGGCTCAGGCTCAGCAGGTGCGCGGTCGCGTCGCCGTCGAGCTGGAGCACACCGGCGAGCGCGCACAGCACCTGTTCCGACGGGTTGCGGTCACGGCCCTGTTCGAGCCGCAGGTAGTAGTCGGAGCTGATGCCGGCGAGGATCGCCACCTCCGACGCGGCGCAGTCCGGCGACGCGGCGACCGGTCCCGCCGGGCAGCCCCGCGACCTCCGGGCGCACCAGGTCGCGCCGGGCGCGGAGGAATTCGCCCAGCGCGTTCGTCGTGTCCACACCGGCGACGGTAACCGCGGCCGGCGCCGGAAAACCTGGCCCTGCCACTCCCAGGCTCCGCCGCTCCCAGGAACGCAGGGGCCGTCCCATCCCCCGGCCCGCGGGCGCATCGTGGAACACGGGCGGGACAACCGCCCGGAAAACCCAGCAGGAAAGGCATCCGACCATGGCCGACAGCGTTCCCGGCGGCACCCTCACCCTCGCCGACGACCTCACCCTCAGCCGCATGGGCTACGGCGCCATGCAGCTGGCCGGCCCCGGCGTCTTCGGTCCCCCCAAGGACCACGACGAGGCGATCGCCGTGCTGCGCGAAGCGGTCGAGCGCGGCATCACCCACATCGACACCAGCGACTTCTACGGCCCGGCCGTGACCAACGAGCTCATCAAGGAAGCGCTGCACCCCTATCCCGCCGACGTGCACATCGTCACGAAGGTCGGCGCGCGCCGCGGCCCCGACGGCGCCTGGATCCCGTCGCTGGAGCCGGAAGACCTCAAAGCGCAGGTGCGCGAGAACCTGCAGCACCTCGGCCTCGACGTGCTCGACGTGGTGAACCTGCGCGTCGGCGCCCACGAGGGCACGGACGACACCCCGCTCGGCGGACAATTCGGCGCGCTGGCCGAGCTGCGCGAGCAGGGCCTGATCCGCCACCTCGGACTAAGCGGCGTCTCCGACGCGCAGCTCACCGAGGCGCAGGCCATCGCGCCCGTGGTCACCGTGCAGAACCTGTACAACCTGGTCACCCGCGACGACGACGCCCTGGTGGCGCGCTGCGCCGCGGAGAACATCGCGTTCGCGTCGTTCTTCCCGCTCGGCGGCTTCAGCCCGCTGCAGTCGGAGACGCTGGCCAAGGTCGCAGCGAACCTCGACGCGTCGCCGCAGCAGGTCGCGCTCGCGTGGCTGCTGCAGCGCTCCGCCACGACCGTGCTGATCCCCGGCACGTCGTCGCGCGGGCACCTGCGCGAGAACATCGCCGCGGCCGACCTCGTGCTGCCGGCCGAAGCGGTGGCGGAGCTGGACGCCATCGGCGCCTGAAAGTCCACAGTGGACCCAGCTGCGATCGCGGGGGGGGGCTACGCTCACCGGCGTGATCACCACGGACGGATACCTGTACCTCGTCGACCGCGCACTCGACGGGATGGCGGCCACGCTCACCGAGCTCGGCGACGAGCTCGTGAACGCGCGCCCCGAGGCGGCCTGGACGAACTCGCCGTACGCGATCGTCACGCACTGCCTCGGGGTGATGGCGTTCTGGGGCGGCCAGGTCGTGGTGGGCCGCGACGTGCCGCGCGACCGGGCGGCGGAGTTCGAGGCGGCGGGACCCGTCGCGCCGCTGGTGGAGCGGATGCGGGCCGTCCGGGAGCGGTTCGGCACCGATGTCGCCGGGTGCGCCCCGGAGGCGCCGCCGAAGGGCGAGGTCCCGCCGAAGTACCGCGACACCCCGATCGGCGCGGCTCAGGGCATGGCGCTGCTGCACGTGTACGAGGAGCTGGCCCAGCACCGCGGCCACCTCGACCTCACCCGCGACGTGCTGCTCGGGCGCGTGGAGAAAACCGGGTAGAGCGCTGTGTAGAGGACACGGGGGCGGCTCCGTCCTTAAAGTGAGCGTGCCGATGCGCGGCACGCCGGAAGGGCGGAGGAGCCACGATGACGAAGTACATGGTGATGCAGACGTACTCGGGCGGCGAGGCCTGCGACGTGCCGATGACCGAGTGGTCCCCCGACGACATCCGCGCGCACGTCGCGTTCCAGCGGGCGCTCAACGAGGAGCTCGCCGACAAGGGCGAGCTGGTGGACGCGCAGGGGCTGGCCGGGCCGGAGGCAGCCAAGAAGGTCGTGTCCGGCGGCACGGGCGGGACCGTGGTGACCGACGGGCCGTTCACCGAGAGCAAGGAGCTGCTCGCGGGGTACCGGATCATCGACGTCGACTCGGAAGAGCGGGCGCTCGAGATCGCGGCGCGGCTCTCGGCGGCGCCCGGGCTCGGGGGCACGCCGATCCGCCAGCCGATCGAGGTCCGCCAGGTGATGAGCGCGCCGGCCTGATGACGGCCGACCGCGTCGAGGACCTGCTGCGCACGCTCGCGCCGCAGGTCCTCGGCGTGCTGGCCCGGCGGTTCGGCGACTTCGACGCCGCCGAGGACGCCGTGCAGGAGGCACTGCTCGCCGCGGCGCTGCACTGGCCCGGCGACGGCGTGCCGGACAACCCGCGCGGCTGGCTGATCCAGGCGGCGGCGCGGCGGCTGACCGACGCGTACCGCAGCGACGAAGCCCGCGCGCGGCGTGAGCTGGCGGTGTTCGCCGAGCCGGCGGGCGCCGAGGTGCCGGACGAGGACGACACGCTCACCCTGCTGTTCCTGTGCTGCCACCCCGCTTTGACGTCGGCTTCGGCCATCGCGCTCACGCTCCGGGCCGTCGGCGGCCTGACGACGGCGGAGATCGCGAGCGCGTTCCTCGTGCCCGAGGCGACAATGGCGCAGCGGATCAGCCGGGCGAAGGGGAAGATCAAGGCGTCGGGTGTGCCGTTCCGGCTGCCGGCCGACGACGAACGCGCGGCGCGGCTGAAGTCGGTGCTGCACGTGCTCTACCTGGTGTTCAACGAGGGCTACACCAGCAGCGCCGGAGCCAGCCTGCACCGCACGGAGCTCTCGGGCGAGGCGATCCGGCTCGCGCGCCTGGTGCAGCGGGTGCTGCCCACGGTGTTGCCTCAAAGCAGCTGCGAGGTCACGGGCCTGCTGGCCCTCATGCTGCTCACCGACGCGCGGCGACCCGCGCGGACCGGGCCCGACGGTGACCTGGTGCCGCTGGAGGACCAGGACCGCGCGTTGTGGGACCGGTCGTCAATTAGGGAAGGCGTCTCGCTCGCCACCGCGGCGCTTTCCGACGGGCCCGCCGGTGAGTACGGGCTGCAGGCGGCGATCGCGGCGACCCACGACATCGCGTTGCGCGCGCAGGACACCGACTGGCCGCGCATCCTGGCGCTCTACCAGCGGCTTGAAACACTGGCGGACAACCCGATGGTCACGCTGAACCGCGCCATCGCGACCGCGATGGTCCACGGCCCCACCACCGGTCTGGACCTGCTCGCGACGCTCGACGAGCGGCTCGCCGGCCACTACCGTCTCGACGCCGTGCGCGCTCACCTGCTGGAACGCGCGGGCGAAACCGCGGCCGCGATCGGCTGCTACGAAGCCGCCGCGGCGCGCACCACGAACGCCCCGGAACGCCGCTACCTCACGGTTCGCGCCGCGCGGCTGCGGGCGGAGGGCCCCTGACTGTCCTCTTCGGACAGTGAGTTGATGTTCCACACTTCGCTCTCACACCGTGGCCCAGTAGGATCAGCACCGATCCTCACGGGAAGCGGAGCGGACCATGGCCACCACGGGTGATCGGCGGACGGGGTACGACATCACGAGCGTGCCCGCCGAGACGGTGCTCGCCGCGCTGCAGGCCGCCGTGCCGCCGTCGGCCAACGCGGGGGTCGTCTGGTGGATCTACGCCGGTCAGGGCCCTGGGACACCTCACCTCGTCGTCGGCCTGCGCGGTGAGCGCGGCGCCCTGGTGTGGCAGGAGAACGGCGCCGCGCACCTGCCCGCCGACGGCGCCGGCGCCGCGTCCGCCGACTACTTCAGCCTGCAGGGCGGCCACTTCCCGCAGCCCGCGGGCAGCGAGGTGCCGGCCGAGCTCGTGCTCCGCGCGGTGCGGGAGTTCGCCCAGACCCGGGTCCGGCCGGAGTGCGTCGCCTGGAAGCTGCCTTAGGCCGTCGCCGCGTCGAGGTGCATCAGCTTCACCACGGCGAGGTTCGCGACGAACAGGGCGGGCAGCAGGAGCCCGAGCGTCCGCAATCCCGAGAACCACAGGCCCACGCCGGCGCCGCCGACCACCACGACGACGGTGAGCGCGTAGAGCAGCGGCGTGTGCAGTTTCGCGGTCGGCGCGGCGAACAGGGCCCACAGGCCGATGCCCACGGCGGGCGCGCCCAGGCCGAGCAGCAGCTTGCCCGCGGTGGACTCCCCCGCGTGGAACCCCCAGTACCCCAGCGCGACGATCGCGGCCAGCTCCAGCAGGAAAGCCAGGCCCAGGTTTCCCCAGCGCCACACGGACTCGATCACGGTCGCCTCCTTGATGTGAGAGCAGTGCTCTCTGTTGGGAGCAGTGTTCACCCGCCGGGTTCGCATTGTCAAGAGCACTGCTCTCGGATTGCCAGGGCGGCGGTTGCGAGGACGACGGCGAGCCACACCGGCGCGCGGTAACCGGTGCCGATGAGGGCGGCGGCGAGCCACGGCCCGGCGGCGGCGCCGACGTTGAGCGCGGCGG
The DNA here is from genome assembly GCF_040607795.1 of Amycolatopsis sp. NPDC005232. Classification (NCBI taxonomy): domain Bacteria; kingdom Bacillati; phylum Actinomycetota; class Actinomycetes; order Pseudonocardiales; family Pseudonocardiaceae; genus Amycolatopsis; species Amycolatopsis sp. NPDC005232. Next base: position 28,824 of record NZ_JBEXHL010000017.1, read on the forward strand.
TCGCGAACGCGCCCCTGAGCGCCGGCGCGTCCGGGGCGGCGCGGAGCACCTGCGCGACGGCGGTCGACCCGACGGCGAACGACAGCAGTGCTTGCAGCGGGACCAGGACGAACAGCACTGTCGTATTCCCCGCGCCGAGCGCGAGGGCGAGCCAGCCGACGGCGAGCGCCACCTGCGTCTTTCGCGTAGCGGGACGCCGACCGGCGAGCGCGACCCCGGCGGCGGCGCCGATGCCGAACAACGCGAGGAGGACGGGGAGCCCGCCTTCGGCTTGTGGGGTCGCAAGCGGTGCGAGGTAGGTGAAGACGGCGAAGGTGGCGCCGTTCACGAGCGCGCTCCTGCCGAGCGCGGCCAGCACCCGCGGCCGCTTCACCACCGCGAACTCGGCTTTGACGGGCGTGCTCGCGATTTCCGTCGCAGGCGCCCACCGCGCGATGGCGGCGAACGCGGGCACGGACACCAGCGCGACCGCCCAGAACGCCGAGCGCCACCCCCACACCTGCCCGAGCACGGCGCCCGCCGGCACCCCGGCGATGCACGCCAGCGTGGTCCCGGTCAGCACCACCGCGGTCGCCCTCCCCTCGGCCCCGGGCGCGGCATCGGCCGCCACCGTCAGCGCGACGGCGAGAAACCCGGCCGTCGCCTGCGCGGCCACCAGCCGCGTGACGAGCAGGATCCCGAACCCGGGCGCCAGCGCCCCCGCCACGTGCACCGCGACGAACACCCCGAGATACCCCAGCAACGCGCCCCGCCGCGGCCACCCCCGCCCCGCGACCGCCAGCACCGGCGCCCCGACCACCATCCCCACGGCGAACACCGCCGTCAGCGACCCCGCCGCGGCCACGGAAACCCCCAGGTCCCGCGCGACCTCGGGCACCAGGCCCGACACCATGAACTCCGACGTCCCCTGGGCGAACACGGCCAGGGCGAGCAGATACGGCAAAACACCCAAGACAGACACTCCCGAGATCGACGTGACCGTCCTGTTCGGACGGTGAAAGAAGGCACGGTCGATCGGAGCGCGTGGCCTCAGCCCTAGGGAACACAGCCCCCAGGCAACACTGCCGCTAGGGAGCACAGACCCCGCAACGCCACCGCTCGACCGGTGGCGCCACTCTGTTGGCCTCAGGACTCCCCACGGCGCGCACGGTAGCAGCGCCGCGTGGTGATGCCGAACGGTTTTCCAGCGGGGCTGCCCGACCGCGCAGGCCTGCGCCGGGATTCGCGGCGCCGAAACGGGCCATGGGCCGGAAAAATCACCTGCCAAGAGGCCAAGGGCCACCCTCGGTGGTAATTCCGGGCAGTGGTCACGATGGGTAGCGCTCGAACGGAGCAGCGAGCCGGGATCGTGTCCTTCGTTCGGCGGCGTCGCTCTACCGTGGGTCTCAGTAATCTTCTCCGCCATGAACGACCGAAGGACCGGGATTCGCACGGTCCAGATGGCGGGCCTGGGCATCGTCGCCGGGCTGGGGTTCCTGGTGGCGAGCCTGTGGTGGTCGGCGGCCACGTGGTGGAGCTGGCTGGGCGGGAGCCTGCTGGTGGGGATGCTGACGTGGATCTTCGTGTTCGAGCTGCTGCGGCTGGGGCGAAGAGACGACGACTGAACCATCCCGGGAAACCAGGGCACAACGGCACGAAAACGGGGCCGCCCCAGAGAAAAGGGCGGCCCCGGAAAAGAAAACCCTACTTCGTGAAGTACCACTCCTCGGGGCTGCGCGCCGTCTGCACGGCCGGGAACGAGACGCCGCCGAGGTCCTTCGCGACGACCTCCGTCGCGCCGCGCAGGGGCATGTTGATCTGGCCCGGCAGGGTCTTCGTCGCGTAGTCCTCGTAGGCGGCGAAGGCGTTCTTGTCGTCGCTGTGCAGCGTGGCCTCGATGAGCTTGTCCAGCTGCGGGTCGTCGTAGTTGCCGATGTTGCCGGTGGAGCCGGGGAGCAGCAGCTGGTCACCGGTGGGCACGGCGTTGTACTGCTGGTACCCGAAGTAGCCCATCTGCCAGTCGCACGCGGGGCCGGAGCCGTGGCAGTCGCTGACGTCGCTCAGCACCGCGTTGAACTCCTGGCCCTTCAGGTCGAACACGATGCCCGCCTCGGCGGCGTCCGACTTCCACTGCTGCATGATCCGCCCGTACGCGGGATTACCGGTGGAGTACTGCAAAGTCAGCTGCAGCCTGGTGCCCGCCGCCACGCCGGCGCCGCACTGGTTCGGGGCGGTGCCGGGCGCGGTGCACGTCATGGCGCCGTTCTGCAGGGTCCAGCCGTGCGACGTCAGCAGGGCCTTCGCCTTCGCCTTGTCGAACGGGTACGGGCCCGCGCCGCGTTCGGCGTCGGTCACGTAGGAATTGTCCGGGTTGATCGGCACCGGGCCCGTGGTCACCGTGGCGTAGCCGCGGTAGGCGACGTTCACGTCCGTCACCTGGTCCAAGGTCTGCTGGAACGCCTGCCGGACGTAGAGCTGCTTGAACACGGCCCCGAACTTCGGGTTGTCCATGTTCAGGATCGTCGAGCTCCAGCCCCACGACGCGGCGGGCACGAGGTTGTAGTTGGCCTGCAACGGGTTCGTCGCCGGCAGCTTCTCGTTCGCCTTCTTCTGCGGCAGATCCGCGCCCTGCACGCCACCGACCGAGATGGTCCGGCCGCTGCGCATCGTGTTGAACTCCGCGCTGGTGCTCGTGAACGGCTGCATCTTGTAGTGCGCGAGGTGCGGCTTGTCCGGCCCGCTGTAGGAGGGGTTCGGGTCGTAGCTGATGTTCCCCTCGGCGTCGAACGACGTGAGGTGCCACGGCCCGTCCACGACCTGCCACAACGGATCCGTCGCGTAGGTCGAGAGGTCCTTGCTCTTGGTGAACAGGTACTTGTACACCGCGTCGCACTTCGCGCGGTCGTCCGCGCAGCCGCCGCTGCCCGCCGCCGCGGAGTCGGAGGTCTTGTCCCACGCCATCGGCAGCGGCGCGATCTGCGCGAGCTCCTGGCCGGTGAACCACGTCGGCGAGTACGAGTCGGTGAGCTGCAGCGTCACCTGCTGCGGCCCGGTCGCGGTCGCGGACTTCACGTTGTCCGGGAACTGGCCGGGTACGTAGCCGTACCAGTTGGCCTTCTCCGCGAACATCATGTTCATCCAGAACACCACGTCGTGAGCGTTCACCGTCTCGCCGTTGGACCACTTGTACGGCTTGACGTTGATCACCACCTTCGTGTTGTTGTCGCTGAACACGGGCGGGTCGGCGAGGCTCTTGCGCGTGTTGACCCCGGTGCTGCCATCGGCGTCGCCGAACCAGTACAGCTCGCGGTACATCAGCTGCTGCAGGTCGCCTGTGGCGTAACCGCTGTTGTGGGCCGAGTCCACGAACGGGAAGATCCAGTTCGGCTGGGCGCCCGGCGATTCGGCGAACACGGCCGTGCCGCCTTCGGTCGGGGTGCCGCCGCCCGAGCTCGAGCTCCCGCCGCTGCACGCGGTGGCGAGCGCGGCCGCGGCCAGCACCACCACCGGCGCCACGAGTGCCTTGCGCAGTCTCATCCGTTCTCTCCTTGGTAGACCTTCGTCGCATCGTGCTCACGAGCGGCGTCGAGCGGGAAGTGGCAGGCCGCCTCGTGCCCGGCGCCGAAGGGCCGCAGCACGGGCTCCTCGGCGGCGCAGATCTTCTGCGCGAACGGGCACCGCGTGCGGAAGCGGCAGCCCCTCGCGGTGGCGGGGCTTCCGGAGATGGCCGACGGCAGTTCGCCCGAGACGCCACCGCTCTGGCGGGCCGCCCACGGGTCCGCCACCGGCACGGTGTCGATCAGCCCGCGCGTGTACGGGTGCCGCGGGTGACCGTGCACCTCGGCGGCCGGACCGGTCTCCACGAGCTTGCCGAGGTACATCACGCCGATGCGCTGCGCCAGGTACCGCACCACGGACAGGTCGTGGGAGATGAACACGTACGTGAGCCCGTGGCGCTCGCGCAGGTCGTTCATCAGGTTCAGGATCTGCGCCTGCACGGACACGTCCAGCGCCGACACCGGCTCGTCGGCCACGATCAGCTTCGGCTCCAGCGCCAGCGCCCGCGCGAGCCCGACGCGCTGGCGCTGCCCGCCGGAGAACTCGTGCGGGTACCGCTGCGCGGCGTCGGCCGGCAGGCCCACCTCGCCCAGCAGCTCGCGGACGCGCCGGCTGCGCTGCGCCCGCGTGCCGGCACCGTGGATCTCGAGCGGTTCGGCCAGGATCGCGCCGACGCGCATGCGCGGGTCGAGTGATGCGTACGGGTCCTGGAACACCAGGTGCGTGTCGCGGTGGCGCTGCCGCAACTCGGCCCCGCGCAAGGAAGTCAGCTCCGTGCCGCCGATCCGGATGTGGCCCGACGTCGGCTCATCAAGGCCGACGACGGCCCGGCCCACGGTCGTCTTGCCGCAGCCCGATTCCCCGACCAGGCCGAAGGTCTCCCCCGCCGCCACGGAGAAGCTCACGCCGGCCACCGCGGACACCGTGCCCGTGCGCCGCCGCAGCACCGCGCCCTTGGTGACGGGGAAGTCCTTCACCAGGTTCTCGACTTCCAGGAGCGGCGCGCCCGCCGTCGGCTCCGAGGCCGGCGCGCCCGCCCGTTCGTGCACGCGGACGACGGCCGACGGCTCCTCGACGCCGGCCGAACCGACCGGGTGGAAACACGCGTACTCGTGCCCGGCCACGTCAGCGCGTAGCTCCGGCTCCTTCTCGACGCACTCGTCGGTCGCGTAGCGGCAGCGCGGCGCGAAGCGGCACCCGGCCGGCGGCTCACGCAGATCCGGTGGCAGGCCGGGGATGCTGTAGAGCTTCTCCCCCGACTCCGCCGAGTTCTCCGGCAGCGCCTCGAACAACGCCTCGGTGTACGGGTGGCGCGGGTTGCCGAACAGCCGGCGCGTGTCCGTGAGCTCGGCGATCTTCCCCGCGTACATCACGGCGACGCGGTCGGCGCGGCCCGCGACCACGCCGAGGTCGTGCGTCACGAGGATCACGGCCATGCCGAGGCGCCGGCGCAGGTCGTCGATCAGCTCCAGGATCTGGTGCTGCACGGTCACGTCGAGCGCGGTGGTCGGCTCGTCGGCGATGAGCAGCTCCGGCTCGCACACCAGCGCGCGGGCGATCATCACACGCTGGCGCATGCCGCCGGAGAGCTGGTGCGGGTAGTCCTCGGCCCGCTTGCGCGCGTCCGGCAGCCCCACCAGCTCCAGCATCGCGACGGCGCGCTCGTGCAGCTCCCGTCGAGAGAGCGTCGAGTGCAGCTCCAGCGGTTCGCTCACCTGGCGCCCGATGGGCAGCGACGGGTTGAGCGAGGTCATCGGATCCTGGAACACCGTGCCGATGCGCTTGCCGCGGACCTCCCGCAGCTCGGCGGGTGTCATGGCCGCGACGTCGTCGTCGCCGAGCAGGATCCGCCCCGACGCGATGCGCCCGCCGGACGGGAGCAGCCGCAGGATCGACAGGGCCGTCATCGTTTTGCCACAGCCGGACTCGCCGACGAGCCCGAGCAGCTCGCCGCGGCCGACTTCGAGCGTCACGCCGTCGACGGGGTGGACGACGCCGTCGCGGACGTCGATGGTGGTGTGCAGATCTTCCAGGCGCAGCACGGGGTTCATGGGGTTCAGCGCCTCCGCAGCCGCACTTCGAGCGCGTCGCGCAGGGCGTCGCCGAGCAGGTTGAACGCCACGACCACGAGCATGATCGCGATGCCGGGCGGCAGGATCATCCACCAGTAGCCGTTCTGCACGAACTCGGTGCCGTTGGACAGCATGTTGCCCCAGTCGGCGTGCGGCGGCGCGATGCCGAGGCCGAGGTAGCTCAGCGCGGCCACGAGCAGGATCGCGTCGGCCACCTGGAAGGTCGCGTTGACCACGATGGTGCCGATCGCGTTGGGCATGATGTGGCGCAGCACCACGCGTTTCCCGCCGCCGCCCATCATCCGCACGGCCTGCACGTACTCGCGCGTGCGCAGCGAAAGGGTCTCGCCGCGCACGAGCCGGGCGGGGCTCAGCCACGCGCCGAACGACACCACCAGGATCAGCAGCCCCAGCGTCGGCGTGAAGATCGCGGCGAGGATCAGCAGCAGGAACAGTGTGGGGATGGCCAGCAGCGTGTCGACGATCCGCATCATCACCGTGTCGACGAACCCGCCGACGTAGCCCGCGATGGCGCCCCAGAACGTGCCGAACACGGTCGCGAGCACCGCGGCGGCGACGCCGATCTCGAGCGACGACTGGCCCCCGACCATCAGCCGGCCGAGCTCGTCGTAGCCCACGTCGTCGGTGCCCAGCGGGTGACCCGCGCCCGGCGGCTGGTTGGCGCCCGCGAGGTTCGTCGCGATCTGCTCGGTGTGGTAGACGAGCGGGCCGAAGAAGCAGAACAGCACGAACAAGACGATCAGCACGAGCCCCGCGACCGCCAGGCGGTTCTCCAGGAAGGCCCGCAGGGTCGCCCGCGCCGTCGATCTCGGGGGTGCCGCTTGGTCGGTCATCAGTACTTCACCCTCGGGTCGAGCACGGCGTAGCCGATGTCCGCGAGCAGGGAGCCGGCCACCGTCGCGAGCGCGACGACGAGCCCGATCCCCAGCAGCACCGGGTAGTCGTGCACCTGGGCACCCTGGATGAACGTGAAGCCCATGCCCGGGTAGTTGAACACCTGCTCGGTGATGAGCGCGCCCGCGAACAGCTGCGGCAGCGACAGCCCCAGCAGCGTGACGATCGGGATGAGCGAGTTGCGCAGCACGTGCCGCGTGAGCACCTTGCCCTCGCTCGCCCCGCCCGCGAGCGCGGTGCGCACGTAGTCCTGGCTCAGGTTCTCCATCACCGACGAGCGCGCGTAGCGGCTGAACGACGCGATGGTGATCAGCGCCAGCGTGACCACGGGCAGCACGAGCGCGGGTGCCTGCGACAGGATCTCGCCCAGTGAGTCGCCGCTCGGCCCGAGCGGGGAGAACCACTGCAGCTGCACCGCGAACAGCAGCACGAGGATCTCGCCGAGGAAGAAGCTCGGCATCGAGTAGAACGCGAACGACAGGCCCGTGGCCACGTAGTCGCCCAGAGTGTTGCGCTTGCGCGCCTGGTACACGCCCAGCGGCACCGCCACGACGAGAGCGACCAAAGTGGACAGTGTCATGAGCAGGATCGTCTTGGGCAGGTGATCGGCGATCACGTCGGTCACCGGCTGGTTGAGCTTGTACGAGTAGCCGAGGTCACCGTGGAGCACGCGTCCGGCCCAGGTGAGGAACTGGGTGATCAACGAACGGTCGTAGCCGTTGTCGTGGAGGAACGTCCGGATCTGCAGCTGCGTGGCCTTCGGCCCGAGGATCGCGCGGGCCGGCCCGCCCGGCAGCAGCTGCAGCAGCACGAAGGTGAGCACCGCGACCAGCACGACCACCACGACCGACTGCAGGACGCGGCGCGCCAGGTACCCCGCCATCAACCGTCCCCGTGATCGTCCAGTACTTGCCTGGTGCATAGACCTACACCGGTAACGGCTCACCTGTCCACGGCGTCCACGGAAACTGACGTGCTGTTGTCCCACCTGGTGATCTTCCTACTTTCGGCGCTACCGCTCCCGAAGTGTCCGATGTAGATGATCGGCAAATCGGACAATCCGGGGCACACCGTGATACACGACCCCGCCTCCGCGTTGTACGGATCGTGTACGGAACGCGCACAGACTCCTCACCGTTCGCGACGGACGAGAGAAGGAGCTGAGTGTCGTGCTGGGGAAGACAGTCGGGAAGACAACTGCCCGCCGCGTGGTCGCGGCAGTCCTGGCCGCGGGCGCGGTCACCACGAGCGGGGTGGCGCTGGCGGCGCCCGCGAGCGCCGCGTCGGGCGGGTCCTGGCGCGCCGATCTGTCCCATGTCGACGGTGATGACGTCAATGTCGAGGCGGCGGGTGGAACGCTGACGTTGAAGGATTCCGCTTGGCACAGAACGGATCTGCTCACCGCCGGCAGCCAGGGCTACCTGGTCTCCGCCGCGCGGCAGCTCGCCTCGCCAGTGAACCGCGTGACGACGAAGGTCGCCGCGGACCTGCCGAAGGGCACCGACGTGCAGATCGACGTGCGCGGCCGCACCGGCGCCGACGACTGGACCGAGTGGACGCCGGCGGGCGCGCAGGCCGCGACCTTCGGCCGCGCGGTGAGCGTGGTGCAGGCGCGGATCTCGCTGTCGAGCACCACCGACGGCATGCGCCCGACCGTGCGCGAGGTCGACCTCGACGCCACGCTGGCCCCGCAGGCCAACGCGCTCGCGGCCACGACCCCGCTGACCTACACGATCTACGCCACGCGCGAGGGCCTCACCGGCCACACCACCGCCAACGGCCACGTGATCACGGCCAACGACCACTTCGTCGCGCTGCCCTCGGGGAAGGCGACCTCGCCCAAGGGCACCGGGAACTACACGGTGAAGGTGTGCCGCACCGACGGCAGCCGCTGCGAGTACGCGCCGGTGTGGGACGTCGGCCCGTGGAACACCAAGGACGACTACTGGAACCCGGCCTCGGTCCGCTCGGAGTACAAGGACCTGCCGCAGGGCCAGCCCGAGGCGTATGCCGCCTACCACAACAACTACAACGGCGGTAAGGACGACCTCGGCTACACCGTGGGCAACCCGGCCGGCATCGACCTCGCCGACGGCGTGTTCAACTCCGGGCTCGGGCTCGCCGACAACGGCAACGTGAAGGTGACCTACCTGTGGACCGGTTCGGCCGCCGCCACCGGCGTCGTGAGCACCGCCGGCGACCCGATGAACGTGCGCGCCACCGCGAGCACCACGGCCGCCGTCAAGGGTCTCGCGGCGAACTACGCCAAGGTCAACATCGAGTGCTACGTCAACGGTTCTTCGGTGACCGGAACGTTCGGCACCAGCACGATCTGGGACCGCATCGGCCCGGACAACTTCATCTCCGACGCCTACGTGAAGACCGGGTCCGACCTCCCCGTCGCCCCGCTCTGCTCCTGAATTCGGCGGTGAACGGTCCGGCGGGGACACTCCGCCGGACCGTTCACCTTGACCCGCAACGTTTTTTCCACCCGGTTCAGCGACACCGGTTTCCCCTCGGCCCGGCTATCGTGTCTGCCATCGTTTTCTTTGCACCGAGGGGGTTTTCATGCCGAGGACACAACTGCTCGGAAGACGTCCGAACGCGGTACTCGCCGCGGCGGTGTTCAGTGTGGCGGTGTTCGGTGCGGCAGTGGTGACCACTGTGGTCACCGGCCCGGAAGCGGCCGCGCAAGGCGCGATCGTGGGCGGGGAAAAGGCATCGCTGGCCGACTACCCGTACGCGGTGTACCTCGTGGACGACGCCGGCACGCAGTTCTGCGGCGGCGTGATCGTGAGCAGCTCGGCGGTCGCGACCGCGGCCCACTGCGCCGAAGCGGTGGCCGCGAAGGACATCCGCGTCGTCGTCGGCCGGGAGGACAAGCGCACGAACGAGGGCAGCACGCTCGCCGTCACGAAGGCGTGGGTGCACCCGGACTTCGAGAAGGCCGAAGAGGGCGACGACATCGCGGTGCTGACCGTGCGCGGCCGCCTGCCGGGCCGCGCGGCGTCGGTGGCCCGCGACACCGATGTGTACGCCCCGGGCACGAAGGCCACCGTGCTCGGCTGGGGCCGCGTCGCCGACGGCGGCGAACGCTCCGACTACCTGCGCGGCGCCGTGGTGCCGATGGTGAGCGACTCGACGTGCAAGCAGGCCTACGACTCCTACGATCCGGCGAGTATGGTGTGCGCCGGGTACCAGCAGGGCGGCATCGACGCGTGCAAGGGCGACTCCGGCGGCCCGCTCGTCATAGGCGACACACTCGTCGGGATCGTGTCCTTCGGCGACGGCTGCGCCAAACCCGGCAAGCCCGGCGTCTACACGCGCGTGACCACGTTCGCCGGCGCGATCGCCCAGCAGACCCGCGGCCACTGACAGTCCACAGTAGACCTACGCGGCACCGGCCGACGAGCGCAGCACTTCGAGGAAATCCGCGACCGGCTTCGACCGCGGCGCCTCGGGCAGCGTGACCGCCGTGACGCGCCGGGCGAACCCGCGACCCGCCAGCGGACGGTCGGCGAGATCCTTGCGGTGCGCCGCCAGCGACAGCCGCGGCACGAGGCTCACACCCATGCCCGCGGCCACGAGCCCTTGCAGCGACTGGTAATCCGCCGCGCGGAAGGTGATCTGCGGTTCGAACCCGGCGATGCGGCACATCGTCTCGTACGCCTGCTCGTACGGCGCGCGGTGCGTGCGCGTCACCCACTGCTCCCCGGACAGGTCGGCCAGCGCCACCTCTTCCGCGTCGACGAGCGGGTGGTCCAGCGGCAGCACGACGTGCAGCGGGTCGTCGGGCAGGGACACGTGGTGCAGCCCGCGGTCCACGGGCTGCGGCGCGAAGTCGTAGCCCCACACGAGGACCACGTGCGCGGCGCCCTCGCGCAGCCGGCTGAACGCGTCGTCGCCATGGGTGGCCGACAGGCGCAGGCGCACGCCGGGGTGCAGTTCGCGGAACGCCTTCACCACCGGCGGCAGCAGCTCGACCCCGGCGGTCGCGAAGGCCTCGATCCGCAGCTCCGCCGGGTCGGTGCCGAACGAGCGCACCTCCTGCTCGATGGCCGAGAGCTCGCCGAACAGGCTCTTCGCGTGCGCGGCCAGCACCTCGCCCGCCGGGGTCAGCTCGACCCCGCGCGGCAGCCGTTTGAGCAGCGACATGCCGACCTCTCGTTCGATCACCGACATCTGCTGCGAGACCGCCGACTGCGTGAGCTGCAGCCGGTGCGCGGCCGCGGTGAACGAACCCCCTTCGACCACCGCGACGAGAATCCGCAGGCGCCTGACGTCCAACACAGGCGCCTACTCGCCCGTGACGGCGTACTGCGGCGCCCGACCGCCGAGGGTCGCGTCCACGAACGCCACAGCCGCCCGCGCGTTCTCGAGCCGGAAGGTGAGCAGCACGATGTCGAACCCGTCGGAGGAGCCCTGCTGCTTCTCGAGCCCGTCGACGATCCGGTCCAGCACCCGCCGCTGCTCGCCGAGCAACGGCGCCGGGTCGGCCCCGCGTCGTTCCAGCAACGCGAGCTTCACCAGCAGCTCCGAGCGCACGTCACGCACGTGCCGGGCCGGCCGGGCAAGCCACTCGCCCACGGCCGCGTGGCCTTCGGGCGTGGCCTGCACGAGCGCACGCGGCGGGCCGGAGTCGCCGGGTTCGGTGCCCGCGCCCACCACGAACCCGCGGGCCGGCAGGCGGTCCACAGCGCGGTAGACGACGGGTTTCGGCAGCCGCCAGACCCGGCCGACCTCGCCGGCCTCCGACGTGAGCCGCACGAGGGCGAAACCGTGCGTCGGGGACTCTGTTATCAGGCAGAGCACGATCCACTCGCTCAGTGACAACCCAGCGGACAACCCGGCTCCGTCTTCCACGTCCGACACTGTAGCTCGTGAGTAGTCTCGGTGATACTAGTCGTGGAAGATCGGGCCGGGCCGCCGCCGGCCAGGCGCTGTTTTCGGCTCAGCCGCGCAGCGTGGCGCGCCCCGCGTACCGGGCCTCGGTGCCGAGCTCCTCCTCGATGCGCAGGAGCTGGTTGTACTTCGCGGTGCGGTCGGAGCGCGAGAGGGAGCCGGTCTTGATCTGGCCGCAGTTGGTGGCCACGGCGAGGTCGGCGATCGTGGTGTCCTCGGTCTCGCCCGAGCGGTGCGACATGACCGCGGAGTAGCCGGCCTTGTGCGCGGTCTCGACGGCGGCGAGCGTCTCGGTGAGCGTGCCGATCTGGTTGACCTTGATGAGGATCGAGTTCGCGATGCCGCGCTCGATACCGTCCTTGAGGATCTCGACGTTGGTGCAGAACAGGTCGTCGCCCACGAGCTGCACGCGGTCGCCGATGGCGTCGGTGAGCTGCTTCCAGCCGGTGTAGTCGTCCTGCGCCAGACCGTCCTCGATGGACACGATGGGGAAGCGCCGCGTGAGGTCTTCGAGGTAGGCCACGTGTTCTTCGATGCTGCGCTTGCGGCCTTCGCCGGTGTAGTCGTAGACCTCGCCGGTGTAGAACTCCGACGCCGCCGGGTCGAGCAGCAGCGCGATGTCCTCACCAGGCGTGTAGCCGGTCTGCTCGATCGCGCGCACCACGAACTCGAGCGCCTCGTCGGCCGAGCCGAGCTGCGGCGCGAAGCCGCCTTCGTCGCCGACGTTGGTGTTGTGGCCGGCCTCGTGCAGCGACTTGCGCAGCGTGTGGAAGACCTCGGAGCCCATGCGCACAGCGTCGGCGAACGTCTCGGCGCCGACCGGGCCGATCATGAACTCCTGGAAGTCGATCGGGTTGTCGGCGTGGGCGCCGCCGTTGATGATGTTCATCATCGGCATCGGCAGCAGGTGCGCGTAGACCCCGCCGACGTAGCGGTAGAGCGGCAGGTGGTTCGCGGCCGCGGCGGCCTTCACCACGGCCAGCGACACCCCGAGCGTCGCGTTGGCGCCGAGGCGGGCCTTGTTCGCGGTGCCGTCGAGCGCGATCAGCGCGCGGTCGACGTCGGCCTGCGCCTCGGCTTCGAGCCCGGTCACGGCCTCGGCGATCTCGCCGTTCACCGCGTCGACGGCCTTGCGCACGCCCTTGCCGTGAAAGCGGGACTTGTCGCCGTCACGCAGCTCCACGGCCTCGCGCGTGCCCGTGGACGCCCCCGACGGCACGGCCGCGCGCCCGCGCGACCCGTCGGCCAGCTCCACGTCGACCTCGACCGTCGGGTTCCCGCGGCTGTCGAGCACCTCGCGGCCCTTGACCCGGGCGATGCGTGTCATGTCACTCCTTGCGAATGTCTGGCCGGAGCGCGTTCGACGAGAACCGTGGGCACTGCGGCGGCAGGCGGCACCACGGTGAGCCGCGAATCACGGGGAGGCTAGCAGAAACCCACTGAATCGATCCTGAAATCCTGGCGACGAGTTCGGCACCGTTCCACTGAACGGCACAAGATCAGAACTTCGCGGTCTCGCGGACGAACTCGAACAGCTCGGCGTCGCCCGTCACCGTCAACTCCGCTTCGGCCGGGGACCGACGGCCGTAGAGCACGAGCGCAAGATGCGCGGCCGCCCCACGCACCGTGACGTCGGGTGCCTGCGCCGGCGGCTCGTGCGTCATCGCGAGGCCCTCGGGCGTGCGCGTGAGCAGCCACTCGCCTGCCCCGTCGGTCGCCTCCAGGTGCAGCACCTCCCCCGCGCCGGCCAGCCTGCGCACCGGCGAAGCGGGGTTGTGGCGCACGCGGTCGGGCAGCAGTTCGACGAACTCCGTGATCGCGTCGGCGGCTAGGTCCGGCTCGACGACGAACGGCACGCCGAGTGCCGCGGCCGCGTCGGCGCGGTGCACCAGCAGCTCGTGGGTCATGCGGCGCAACCAGAACACGGCCCGCAGGTCACTGCTCCACGTCCACGTTTCCCGCTCGGCGCCGATCTCCGCGGCGGCCGCGACGAGCGCCTCGCCCGCCGAGCGCACCCACCGCGCCGGGTCGGCGGGCACCGCCGCCTCCGGCACGAGCCGCGGCGGCACGAATTCGCCCTTCGCCGTCACGGCCGCGGCCCAGCGCACCGCCTGCCCCACGTGCCCCACGAGCTCACCGAGTGTCCACTCGGGACAGGTGGGAACCGCCACCGTCGGGTCGGCACCGTCGACGAGCACCGCGAAGGCCTCGCTCTGCGTGAGAACTTCACGGGCATAGCGTTCACTCCCCAGATCCATGTCCCGATGCAACCACGAACCGCGGCACGGCGACCATGATTCGGCGACGATCCACACGCGGGGCGAGGTACCGATCACCGGTACGGCACTCCTCCGCCCGGGTTGTGCCAAGGGACGCGCGGAGTTCTACGAAGCGTAACCACGGCTTCTCCTCACCTGCATCGGCCGGAACGACTCTCAGGGCGTCAACACCATGCCGCCCTCCCCGGGCGAAAAAAAGGAGAGTCCCCGATGTCCCGTCTCCCCCGACGCACGGCCGCGGCCGTCCTCGGCGTGGCCGCCGCCTTCCTGCTGGCCGCGTGCGGCCAGAGCGCGGCGACGAACACCGGCAACGCAGCCGATGCTGGCGGTCGCAACCCCGACGAGCTCGTGTTCTCGGCGGTTCCGTCCGAGAACGCCACAAGCCTCCAACAGGCCTTCCAGCCGGTGATCGACCTGCTGCAGAAGGAGACCGGCAAGAAGATCAAGTTCCAGCCGGCCACCGACTACGCCGCGGTGATCGAGGCGCAGCGCAGCGGCAAGGTCGACATCGCCAACTACGGCCCGCTCTCCTACGTGCTCGCCAAGAACAGCGGCGTGAAGGCCACCCCGATCGCGGCCGGGATCACCACCAAGGGTGAGACGCCCGGCTACAAGTCCTACGGCATCACCAAGGCGGGCTCGCCGATCAAGAGCATCGCCGACTTCAAGGGCAAGAAGATCTGCTTCGTCGACCCGGCTTCGACCTCGGGCTACCTGTACCCGAAGGCCGCGCTGCTGCAGGCCGGCATCGACCCGGTCAAGGACATCACCCCGGTGATGACCGGTGGCCACGACGCGTCCGTGCTCGCCGTCAACAGCGGCCAGTGCGATGCCGGCTTCGCCGAGGACGTCATGGTCGACGAGATCCTGATCGACAAGGGCCAGCTGAAGCAGGGCGACATCACCACCGTCTGGAAGTCCGACATCATCGCCGGCTCGCCGGTCGCGGTTGACGACGACCTCTCCGCCGACCTCAAGGCGAAGATCACCGACGTGTTCCAGAACAAGGCCAACGTCGACTACCTCAACGCCAACGGCTTCTGCTCCACCGCCTGCAAGGCGGTCGACGACGCCGGCGACTGGGGCTTCGCGAAGGTCGACGACGCGTTCTACGCCGGCGTCCGCAAGGTCTGCGCGACCACCAAGGACAAGCAGTGCACCGCGTCGTGACCGACGAACCGGTCATCGTCTTCGACGGCGTCAGCAAGCACTTCGGACCCGAGGTCCGGGCGCTGGACGAGGTGTCGCTGAAGGTCCACCCCGGTGAGGTCGTGGTGCTGCTCGGGCTCTCGGGCTCCGGCAAGTCCACGCTGCTGCGCCACGTCGACGGGCTGCAGCGGCCCACCGGCGGCTCGGTCACGGTACTCGGCACCGACGTCGGCAAGGCCCGCGGCAGTGAACTGCGGCGCCTGCGCCGGCGGATCGGGTTCGTGTTCCAGCAGTTCCACCTCATCGGCAGCCTCACGGTGCTGGAGAACGTCTGCGCGGGCGCCCTCGGGCGCCTGCGCGGGCCGCGACTGGGCCTGTTCACCTACCCGAAGTCCGTCCGGATCGAGGCGCTGGGCCACCTCGAGCGGGTGGGGCTGCTCGACCGCGCGTTCCAGCGGGCCGACACGCTCTCGGGCGGCCAGCAGCAACGCGTCGCCGTGGCGCGGGCGCTGATGCAGCGGCCGGAGATCCTGCTCGCCGACGAGCCGGTGGCCTCGCTCGACCCTGAGTCGTCGGCTCAGGTCATGGCCCTGATCCGGGAGATCGGGGCCGAGCAGAAGCTCACGGTGCTGTGCAGCCTGCACCAGGTCGACCTGGCGCTGAGCTGGGGCGACCGGGTGGTCGGCCTGCGCGGCGGGCAGGCGGTGCTCGACACCCCGGTGGCCGGGCTGGATCGCGACGCGGCCATGGGCCTGTACGCCAAGGTGGCCGCGGCCCCGCTGCCCGTGCCCGCGGGCGTCGGATGACCGCCGCGCCGCCGCTGTCCACCGCCCGCGTGGCGCAGCGGACCCTCGCCCGGCCCCGCGCCGGTGGCACGGCGGCGTGGCTCGTCCTCGCCGCGATCGTCGCCGTCGGCGTGTGGGCGGTGGCGGACCTGAAGATCAACGTGGCCACGTTCGTCGACAGCGCCGACAACGCCGTCGACTTCGCCGGCCGGATGTTCCCGCTCGACTTCCCGCCCGTGGGCGAGCTGCTGGAGCTGTGCGGGAAAACGCTGGCGATCGTCGTGTCCGCGACGTTGCTGTCGGTGATCATCAGCGTGCCGCTGGCGATCCTCGCGGCCGTGAACACGACGCCGCACCGCACGGTGCGCGTCGGGGCCCGCACGCTCATCGTGCTGGCCCGAGCCGTGCCCGACGTGGTGCTCGCCATCGTGTTCTTCCGCATCTTCGGCCTCGGCGCCATGACCGGGGTGCTGGCCATGGGCCTGCACTCGGTCGGCATGGTCGCCAAGATGTACGCCGACGCGGTCGAGCAGATCGACGAAGGCACCCGCTCGGCCGTGCGGGCGGGCGGCGCCGGGACGTTCCAGGAGCTCGTGACCGGCGTGCTCCCGCAGGTGCTGCCGGCGTTCGTGGCGACCGCGCTGCACCGGCTGGACATCAACCTGCGGGTCTCGGTGGTGCTCGGGTTCGTCGGCGTCGACGGGCTCGGGTACGCGATCGCCACGGCGTTCCAGCAGCTCGACTACCCGCGCGGAATGGCCCTCGCGCTCGTGGTGCTGCTGCTGTGCGTGGCGGTGGAGCTGCTCTCGGGCGCCATCCGCCGCGCGCTGCTGCGCGGGCAGGACACCCGCAAGACAGTGGCAATTCCCGTGCAGCGAGGGAACCAGGTCAGTCCCGGGTGGACGTTCCGCCGGGTCCGCCAGGCCGCCTACGCGCTGGTGACCGTGCTGGTGATCGCGGCGTCCGCGTGGGGTGCCGACCTCGACCCCGCGCAGTTCTTCAGCGCGCTGGGCAATCTTGGGCAGACGGCCGGGCTGTTCTGGCCGCCCGAGACGGCCGGGATCTTCGGGCAGCTGCTCGACGACCTGTGGGTCACCGTGCAGATCGCGCTGGGCGCCACGGTGCTCGGGGCGGTGCTGGCGGTGCCGATCGGGTCGCTGGCGGCGCGCAACGTCGCGCCGGCCGCGTGGGTCGCGCGCACGTTCCGGCTGATCGTGGTGCTGATCCGCGGCATCCCGGAGCTGGTGCTCGCGATCGTGTTCGTGGTGATCACCGGGCTCGGCGCAGTGGCAGGCACGCTGGCGCTCGCCGTGGGCGCGGTCGGGTTGCTGGGCAAGCTCGTGGCCGACTCGCTCGAGGAGGTCGACCCGGGCGTCGAGCAGGCGATCCGGGCGACCGGGGCCGGACGGTGGCAGGTGTTCTTCACGGGCACGCTGCCGCAGGCGGCCCCCGCGTTCGTGGCCCACGTGCTCTACCAGCTCGACACGAACATCCGCTCGGCGACGCTGCTGGGCATCGTCGGGGCGGGCGGGATCGGCTTCGACCTGCTCAGCGCTTCCCGGGTGATCGAGTTCGGCGTGGTCACGACCGTCCTGCTGCTGGTGTTCGCCACGGTGCTGCTCGTGGAACTGCTCGCGGTCTGGCTCCGGCACGTCGTGCGCTGAGCCGCCGCCGACAACTGTCGCTGATGTTCATCTTCGGGCGTGCGAGCGTTGGCCACGGCGCAGTTGTCCGGACAAGCCCGGCGAGCACTGTGGGTGACATGACCTCGACGAGGTACCTCGACATCGCCGACCAGCTGGCCACCGAGCTGGTGGCCTACGCACCCGGGACGCGGGTGGCGAGCGAGCCGGAGCTCGCCACCCGCTTCGGGGTCGGCCGGGCGGCCGCCCGTTCGGCCCTGCAGGAGCTGGAGCGGCGGCTGCTCGTGCGCCGAGTGCAGGGTGCCGGCACGTTCGTGAGCCGGCGCATCGACTACGTGATCTCGCACAGCCGGCCGCCGTCCTGGCACGCCACGGTGGCGGCGGCCGGTGCCACGCCGCGGTCGCAGATCAAGGGCGTGGAACGCGTCGAGGCCTGCGAGGCGGCCGCCCGGCAGCTCGAGCGGCCGGTGGGCTCGCCCGTGCACCGGGTGATCCGCCACTTCTACATCGACGACCTGCTCGCGTCCTGGACCGAGGAGCTGATCCCGGTCGACGTGGCCCCGAACCTCGACCTCGCGCTGCACAGCGTGGAGTCGGTGGACCTGGTGCTGCGGCAGCTGGGCGGCGTGCAGCCGGTGCGCGCGTGGTTCCGGGCGAGTGTGGACATCCCGCCCGCCGAGGTGCTGCGCGGCCTGCAGATCGAGGCCAGGGTCCCGGTGTGGTGCATCGAAAGCGTCAACCGGGACGCCGAATCCGGCCGGGTCCTCATGACCAGCAGCGCGTGGACGCGCATGGACGCCGTCCGCGTGGTGGTGGAGCTGGAAGACCCGGCCTTCCCCGCGAAACGTGAAGGAGAACAGGGTGACTGACCCCTTGGGCCGGGAGGAGCGCTGCGGCCTGCTGGCCGAAGCCCAACCCGGCGAACTGCGGGCGCTCGCCGACGCCTGTCTCGCCGACGGCGCCGACGTGCGGGTGCTGCTCGCGCCGGAGGTCGGCTGCGTGCAGACCCAGGTGCGTGAACCCGTTGCCGGTGAACGGTTCCTGCTCGGCGACGTGCTCGCGTGCCGCGCCGAGGTGGAGCTCGCCGGGCATCGCGGCTGGGCGATGCGCCTGGGCGACGACCGCGCGGCCGTGCTCGCCGCCGCGGTGCTCGACGCCGAGGTCGAGGCCGGCCGGGCACACGCGTCCGAAGTGGACGAACTGTGCCGCGAGATCGCGCGCCGCCTCGTCGAGCGGGAGGAACGCGAATGGGCCGAGCTGGCCCCGACCGTGGTCGAGTTCGAGGAGCTGACGTGATCGCCACCGCCAACGCCACCGCGCCTGCCGCGGTCCTGCGCCCCGCGGAGTCGCAGCAGGTGTTCCGCACCGTGCTGGAAGCGCTTTCCCGTCCGGGCGCGCCGCGGGACCTGCCCCAGGATCTGGTGCGCGGCACGGATCCCGCGGTGCTGCCGGTGCTCGCACTCGCCGACCTCGGCACCGGCGTCTGCGTGCTGGAAGAAAGCACGAAGTGGGCCGACGCCGTCGCGCTGGCGACCTCCGCGCCGATCCGGCCGCTCGAGCTGGCCCACCTGGTCGCCGCCGTGCGCCCGGTGACCACGGACGAGATCACGCGCCTGTGCCGCGGCACCGCGCCGGCCCCGGAGGACGCCACGCTGGCCGCCCTCGCCGTGTCCGATGTGGACGGCGGCGACCGACGCTGGCGGATCTCCGGCCCGGGTGTGCCCGGCGAACTGACCCTGGCCCCGCGCGGCCTGCCCGACGGCTTCGTCGCCGCGCGCGCCGAAGCCGTGGCCGGCTACCCGGCGGGGATCGACGTGCTGCTGGTGACGGACGACGGCCGCGTCGTCGGCCTGCCGCGCACCACCACGATTTTCGAGGAGGACTGATGGGGTACTCGGGAGCCCGGGGCGGGCTCGAAGCCATCCTCGCGGCCGAAGACCTGGTGCGCCGCGCCCGTGACCACGCGCCGGTCGCGTGGGCCGACACCGAGCAGATCGTCGCGCGGTTCCGGCTCGCGGTCGACCGCGTGATGGGCGAGGCCGGCCTGTTCGACGAGGACACCGCCGCCGCGGCGTTCCGCCAGGCCGAAGGCGACCCGCTGGAGGCGTCGCACCTGCTGCGCGCCTACCGCTCGACGCTGCCGCGCCTGGCCGTGGGCGAGCCGGCGAACCCGGACGAAATGCTGATCCTGCGCCGGATCGTGCCGGCGTTCCGCGAACCGGACGGCCCGCAACTGCTGGGCCGCACCACCGACTACACCGGGCGGCTGCTCGAAAAGCCGGCCGACGCACCGGAGGCCGACGAGCACGTGGCGGGCACTCCGAAGCCGCGCACCGACGAGCAACGCCGGCCGCGGCGGTTCCTCGACCTGCTGCGCGAGCTCGACCTGGCCGTGGATCACCGCGGCGAGGCCGAGGACCCCGAGCCGTTCGACCTCACCCGCAAGCCCGCCCGGCCGCCGGCCCCACGCTCGGCCGCGCTGGCCGCCATGGCGCGCGCGGAGACGGGCGCGCTGGTGTCATTGTGGTACCGCTCGATCCTCGGCCCCGACGGCAACCTCCACGAGGTCACGCTCGGCGAGGTCCGCCACGGCCGGCTGCCGCTGCGCGTGAAGCACCCGCACACCGGGAACCCCGTGTCCGTCGGCGACTTCCGGGTGACCGAGGCCGAGGCCATCGAGGATCTCAACGGCGCCGAGGAGGACCGCAGCCGCTTCGACGTGGGCTACGGCCTGTGCTTCGGCCACAACGAGCGCAAGGCCATCGCGATGGCGAACCTCGACATCGCCAATCGCCGCTTCGGCAAGTCCGGCCCGCTCGAACAGCTCCTGCTGCTGACCACCGACGGGCTCGACTCCGGCGGTTTCCTGGAGCACCTCAAGCTCCCGCACTACGTCACGTTCCGCTCGATGGTGGAACGCAAGCGGGCTCTGCAGGCCGCGGCCGGTGAAGGGCCGGAGCCCCGGCAGACCGAGCCCTTCGGAGGAGAATGCTGATGAGCACGACCGAACAACTGCTCACCGACCTCGAGGCGGTCGCCGAACCCGCGGGGATTCTCGACGAGGGCGGCAAACGTGAGGTGCGCCGCGCGGCGCTGACCGCGGTGTGCGTGCCCGGCTACCAGGTGCCCTTCGGCTCCCGCGAGATGCCGGTGGCCCGCGGCTGGGGCTCGGGCGGCCTGCAGGTGACGCTCGCCGTCGTCGGCACGGCCGACACCGTGAAGGTGATCGACCAGGGTGACGACGCCGGCGTGAACGCCACCAACCTGCGCCGGATGATCGCGGCCACCACCGGGGCGACCGAGACGGCCGACACGCGCGAGGCGACGATCGTCCAAACGCGACACCGCGTGCCCGAGGAGGCGTTGTCGGAAGGCGATGTGCTCGTGTACCAGGTGCCGGTGCCGGAACCGTTGCGTGGCGTCGAGAAGTCCATGGCCGAGTGCGGCCGGATGCACGCCGAGGGCGACTACTCGGCGATGTGGGTGAGCCTGTACGAGGACATCGTCCGCAACGGCATGATCACCCGCACCACCGGCTACCCCGTGCTGGTCGGCGGCCGGTACGTGATGGCCACGACGCCGATCCCGCGCTGGGACGTGCCGCGGCTGCACCAGTCACCGCAGCTGAACCTCTTCGGCGCCGGCCGCGAGAAGCGCATCTACGCCGTGCCGCCGAACACCGACGTGACGCCCCTGACCTTCGACGACGTGCCGTTCGAGGTCGAGTACACGCCGGGCGCGGTGTGCAAGCTGTGCGGTCGCGACGATTCGTTCCTCGTCGCCGCCGGCACGAGCGGCGCCTACGCCTGCAGCGACACCGAGTGGTGCGCCCGGGTGCGCGCCGGCGACGCCGACGTGAGCGCCCACTACCACCGCGCGCCGCTGAACCTGCTGCCGGACCCGGGCCGGCGCGCCCGAGCCACCGTGACGGCGGAGCACCGCGAGATGCCGCGGCGCGAGATCGCCGCGGACGCACCCGAGTGGGCACTGAAGGTCACCGGCATCGGCAAGGTCCACGGCGCGGGCGGCGCGGACGCCGTGCCCGGCACCGGGCCGGAACACGGCACCGCCGTCAGCCCCGCGACCGGCGCGATCGTGGCGGCGTGGGACGTGTCCTTCGACGTCGCACCGGGCGAGGCACTGGGCGTGATCGGCGAGTCGGGCTCGGGCAAGTCGACCGTGCTGGCGTGTGTGATCGGCGACGAGCGCGCCACCGCCGGCGAGGTCCGGCTGGCCACTGTGGACGGTGGCCGCACGGACCTGATGACGCTGCCGGACGCGCAGCGGCGCGGCCTGCGCGTGGACTCGATGGCCGTGGTGCACCAGAACCCCGCCGACGGGCTCGACCTGCGGGTCAGTGCGGGCGGCAACATCGCCGAGCGCCTCACGGCGGCGGGCTGGCGTGGCTACCACGACATCCGCCGGCGCGCGGCCGAGCTGCTCGACCGCGTCGAGGTGCCGCTGTCGCGGATGGACGATCCCGTGGGGACGTTCTCGGGCGGCATGCGCCAGCGCGTGCAGATCGCCAAGGCCCTGGCCACCGAGCCGCCGGTGGTGCTGCTCGACGAGCCGACCACCGGGCTCGACGCGTCGGTGGCCGCCGGTGTGCTCGACCTGCTGCGCGGCCTGCTGTCCGAACGCGACATCGCGGCCGTGGTCGTGAGCCACGACTTCTCCGTGATCGACGCGCTCACCGACCGCACGCTCGTGATGCAGCTCGGCCGCGTGGTCGAGCGCGGCCTGACCGATCAGCTCTTCCACGACCCCCACCACCCCTACACCCAGCGGCTCGTCGCCGCGGCCCGGAGGTGACCCCCGTGTCCCCCGTCCTGTCCTTGCGCGGCCTGCGCAAGTCGTTCACGCTGCACACGATCGACGGCCGCACCGTGCACTCGCTGCACGGCGTGGACCTCGACGTGCCCGTCGGCGAGCACGTGGCGCTCGCCGGGCCCAGTGGTGCCGGCAAGTCGTCGCTGCTGCGTTGCGTGAACCGCACCTACCTGCCCGACTCCGGCTCGGTCGGGTTGCGCACCGCCGACGGCACCGAGCTCGAGCTGACGGAGCTGCCCGACCGTGCGATGGCCCGGGTGCGCGGCCGCGAATTCGGTTACGTGTCCCAGTTCCTGGCCGCTCCCCCGCGTACCGGACCGCTCGAAGTGGTGGCCGCCACGGCCCGGCGGCGCGGCGTGGACCGCGCCGAGGCGCGGGAAGCCGCCGCCGAAGCGCTGAAGCGGCTCAACCTCGACGAGGCACTGTGGGACGTCGACTGCTCGGTGCTCTCGGGTGGCGAACGCCAGCGCGTGAACCTCGCCGCGGGCACCGTCCGGCCGCCGCGGCTGCTGCTGCTCGACGAACCGGTGTCCGCCCTGGACCCGGCCAACCGCGAGTCCGCCCTGGAACTCATCGCCTCACTCACCGCGCAGGGCGTGGCCGTGCTGGCGGTGTTCCACGACCTCGACGCCATGCGGCGCCTGGCTTCCCGCGTCGTGCTGATGAGCGACGGCCGCATCGCTCGCGACGGTGCTCCCGAAGAAATCCTGGAGGAAGTGGCATGACCACTGCCGACGTTCTCACTACCGCGGAGGCGGCATGACTACCGAAGTGTTCGAGGCCCGAACCGATCAGTGGACGCTCGGCGCACCGCCCGCGGACTACGTACTCGGGCACGTGCGCGCGGTGCTGCCGGACCGCGTGCTCGACGACGCGCTGGTGGCGGTGCGTGACGGCTTGGTCGCTGCCGTGGAGCCGCACGCGCCCGGCGTCGAGGCCGATGTGGACGGTCAGGGCCTGCTGTGCATCCCCGGTTTGGTCGACGTGCACAGCGACGGGCTGGAGAAGGAACGCCTGCCGCGGCCCGGCGCCGAGCTGCCGATGGAGTTCGCGCTGCTGTCGTTCGAGGGCAAGCTGCGCGCGGCGGCGGTGACGACCGCGTTCCACGGCGCCGGGTTCGAGCAGAGCCACGGCCGCGGGCTGGCCCGCACGGTCGAGCGCGCCCACGACGTGTGCCACGCGGTGGACGAGCGCTCGGCGAACCTGGTGGACCACCGGATCCTCTACCGGCTCGACGTCCGCTCCCCCGAAGGTCTCCAGGCGCTGCAGAGCCGGATCGCGGAGGCGCCGGACACCGGTGTCGCGCCGCTAGTGTCGCACGAGGACCACACACCGGGTCAGGGCCAGTACGCCGACCGCAGCTACTACGAGCGTTACCTCATGGGCGTGCGCGGGCTGTCGGAGCAGGAAGCGGCGGAGCACGTGACCAACCTGATCTCCGAGCGCGACGGCCGGCTCGGCGTGCGTGAGGACGCGATGGCGTGGCTCGGCGAGCAGGCCCGCGCGGGCCGGATCCGCCTGCTGGGCCACGATCCCGCGTCGGCGCAGGAAATCGGCGAGCTGGTGGAACGCGGCGGTTCCGTCGCCGAGTTCCCGACCACCGTCGAGGCGGCGCGCGAGGCTCGCGAACGCGGCCTGCCCGTGGTGATGGGCGCGCCCAACGTGCTGCGCGGCGGCTCGCACAACGGCAACGCGTCGGGCCGCGACCTCGCGGCACTGGGCCTGGTCACGGCGCTCGCGTCGGACTACCTGCCTTCGGGCCTGCTCGCGGCGGCGTTCGCGCTCGTCGACGACGGCCTCGTGACCCTGTCCGAAGCCATCGGGCTCGTCACGAGCGGTCCCGCGGCCGTCGCGGGGCTCGACGACCGCGGCCGGCTCGAACCCGGCCGGCGCGCCGACCTGGCCCTCATCGCGGCGGGCCCGCGGTGGCCGGTCGTCCACACCACCCTGGTGAGCAAGGCATGACCGCGCTCGCGAGGGAATCGACTCGACACAGCGCTTCGCGGCTCAGCCGCAGCGCCGAGTGCAGCGAGGTGCGCGCATGAGTTTCATCGGATGGCCCGTGCCCGAGCCCGTGATCCCCGAGGGCACGCACCCCGCCCTCGCCGACGCCACCCGCGCGGCCGTCGCCGCGTTCGCGGCAGCCCGGGCGAAGCACACCCGCGCGGAGCTGGCGGAGAAGGTGCAGATCGGCGCCGACGGGACGCCGACGATGCGACTGGACATCCTCGTCGACACCGCCGTCGCCGAGGTGGTGGACAAGCACCGCGTGAACCTGCTGAGCGAGGAGATCGGCGTGATCGACCACGGTTCGTCGGTGACGCTCGTGGTCGACCCGGTCGACGGCACCGCCAACGCGGCGGCCGGCGTGCCGCTCTCGGCGTTCGCCGGGGTCGTGGCCGTGGACGGGGTCGCGACCGAGGCCCTGACCTGCTGGCTCGACACCGGCCGCTGCTGGCACGCCGTCGCCGGCCGGCCGACGCCGTATCGCACCACGGGCCGCCGCGAGCTCGACGGCGCGGCCGTGAGCCTGCTGCGCCCGCACGGCTCCGACGACGACGCGTGGTGGCGCGTGGCCAAGCGCGCCTCGCGCGTGCGGATCCTGTCCACCAGCTGCCTCGAGGCGGCCCTGGTCGCCGAGGGCTCCACCGACGCGTTCGCCGACGCGGGCTCCGACACCCACCGGATCATGGACCTCGCCGCGGCGATGGTGATGGTCCCCGCCGCCGGCGGCGCCGTGCTCGACGTGAACGGCCGTCCGCTGGAGATCGACCCCGACCTGACGCGCCGCTGGTCCGGTGTCGTCGCCGCCACCCGCGAGCTCGCGGAAGAGCTCGTGAGCACGCTGAAGGAGAAGCCGTGACCCTCACCCGAGAAGCGCTGGCCGAGCTCGTCGACGGGCTCGCCGGCCTGCCCTACGGCGGCGAGGCCGTGGACCAGCGCACCCACGCGCTGCAAGCCGGCTGGTTCGCCAAGCAGCACGGCGGCGACGACGAGCTCGTCCTCGCCGCGACGCTGCACGACATCGGCCGCGCCCGGGCCGTCCGCGAGGAGTGGCCGGGCCTGCCGCACGAGCTGTCCGGCGCCGAGTTCGCCCGCCGCCACCTCGGCGAGCGCGCCGCGTGGATCATCGCGCAGCACGTGCCGGCCAAGCGCTACCTCGTCGCCACCGACGCCGAGTACCACGACCACCTCAGCCCCGCGTCCGTCGCGTCGCTGAAGGTCCAGGGCGGCCCGATGACGGCCCAGGAGGTCGCCGAGTTCGCGTCCCACCCGAACGCCGAGGAGGCCGTGCTCGTCCGCCGCTGGGACGACGACGCCAAGGACCCGGACGGCCCGGCGCTGGCGACCGCCGATGTGGTCGCCGCGTACGACCGGTTCCTCGCGAGCCACTGACGCGGTTTCGCCGCCTATGCCCGAAAAGTTCCGGTGCGCGGGTGTCCTGATTGGACCGTCCGGCCCAGAGCGGACACCCGCGCTCGGAGACACTTCACGCGGCTGACAGGTCTCGTTCATCACCGCGTCGGCCTGCGCGCCTAGGTTCTCCTGGCCGAAGCCGAGGAGGGTCATGTCCGAGACCAGCAAACACACCGTAAGCCGCCGGGGGGCTCTGGGCCTGCTGGGCGCGGGCGCCGCAGTGCCCCTGCTGGGCACCGGAGTGGCCGCCGCCGCGCCGCAGAGCGCCGCGTTCGTGCCGCAGGTCGGCTCCGGCACCACGCCGGTGCAGGGCCTGCACCTCACCTTCGGCCGCGACCCCGCGCGCCAGATGGTGGTCTCGTGGATCACCGAAGCCTCCGTGCGCAAGCCGCGCGTGCTGTACGGGACGCTCGACGGCGGCTTCGGCGCCGTGGCGCAGGCCGACACGCGCACGTACGTCGACGGCACGTCCGGCCGCACCGTGTGGGTGCACCACGCGCTGCTCGACCACCTGCGCCCGGGCACCGAGTACATCTACGCGGCGCAGCACGACGGCGCGACGCCCGACGCGGCCACCTTCCGCACCGCCCCGAGCGGCCGGTCGGCCTTCACGTTCACCAGCTTCGGCGACCAGTCGGCGCCGCAGGTCACCTGGAACGCCGCGGGCGCCGTGGGCCTCGACGCCAACTCCACGCCGGCGACCAAGGACATCGTCACCGGCATCGAGACGGTCGCGCCGCTGTTCCACCTGCTCAACGGCGACCTCTGCTACGCGAACCTCGACGTCGACCGCGTGCGCACGTGGAACAACTTCTTCACCAACAACACCCGCTCCGCGCGCTACCGGCCGTGGATGCCCGCCGCGGGCAACCACGAGATCGAGAAGCTCAACGGCGAGATCGGCCTCGGCGCGTACCAGGCCTACTTCCAGCTGCCCTCGACCGAGACCGACCGCGAGCTGGCCGGCCTCTGGTACAGCTTCACCGCCGGTTCGGTGCGCGTGATCGTGCTGCAGAACGACGACAACGCCCTGCAGGACGGTGGCGACGTCTACATCAGCGGTTACTCCGGCGGCCGCCAGCTCGCGTGGCTGAAGAAGGAGCTGGCCGCGGCCCGCGCGTCGAACGACATCGACTGGATCGTCGTCACGATGCACCAGGTCATGATCAGCACGTCGGACGCCAACGGCGCCGACCTCGGCCTGCGCGAGAAGTACGGGCCGCTGTTCGACCAGTACGGGGTGGACCTGGTGCTGTGCGGGCACGAGCACGACTACGAGCGCTCGCTGGCCGTGCACGGCGTGGTCTCCGGCAGCGAGACGCTCACGCCGAACCCGGTCTCGACGGCGACCGACAACATCGACGCCTCGCACGGCACCGTGCACATGATCCTCGGCGGCGGCGGGGTCTCCGGCACGACCAACGGCAGCTTCTTCAAGGACGGCACGGGCAAGGTCATCACCGCCGTCTCCGCGAAGGCCGACCCGGGCACGGGCAAGCGCGTGTCGACCTACGTCAAGGAGCAGGCCGTGTGGAGCGCGGTCCGCGACGAAGAGCACCCCTACGGTTTCGCGTCCTTCACCGTGGACCCGGGCCGCCACCGCGGCGACACGACGACCATGCACGTGACCTACTACAACGTGAACAAGCCGCACGGCGAGCTTTCGGTGTTCGAGAAGTTCTCGCTGCACCGCCGCCGCTCCGACGGCTGAGCGGAATCTCCGAGGGCGGGGCGCCATCCGGGTGGGCCGGGGTGGCGCCCTTTTCCGCGTCCGGGGCGCGCGTCCGGGCGCGCGTTCGGGGCGCGTCAACCCCTCTTGACGGTCTTCACCCTGAATGATCACCCGAACCCCTTCCCGGGGGACGGTTCGGGTCGATCGCGCGCTACGGTTCCCGGGATCGGTGCTCGGCGAGGACAACCGTCCTCTGTGGACACACCGGCCAGCGAGGAGCGCCCGCCGATGGACCACACCGCGACCCCCTTCTTGCTCGACCCCGCCGCGCGCGACATGCACGGCGAAGGCGCGCGGCTGCGCGAACGCGGGCCGCTGACGCCGGTCGAGCTGCCGGGTGGCGTGCCGGCGTGGGCGGTCACGAGCCCCGCGGTGTTGAAGCAGCTGCTCACCGACCCGCGCGTGTCCAAGGACCCGCGGCGGCACTGGCCCGCCTACCGCGCCGGCGAGATCCCCGAAGACTGGCCGCTGCACATCTGGGTTTCGGTGCAGAACATGTTCACCGCCTACGGCAGCGAGCACCGCCGGCTGCGTTCGCTGGTTTCGCAGGCATTCACGCCGCGGCGCATCGAGGGCATGCGGCCGCGGATCGAGGAGCTCACCGCAGACCTGCTCGACGGACTCGCCGCCGGGCCCGCGCACACCGACCTGCGCGAGAACTACTGCTACTCGCTGCCGATCGAGGTGATTTGCCGGCTCGTGGGCGTGCCGGAGGAGTCACGGCCGGGGTTGCGCGAGGGCGTGGCGGGACTGTTCGCGACGTCGGCCACGGCTGAGGAGGCGACTGCCAACGTCGCGCGGCTGTACGAGCTGCTGGGCGACCTCGTCGAGACGCGCCGCGCCGAGCCCGGCGACGACCTGGCCACCGTGCTCATCGCCGCGCGCGACGACGACGGCTCCGCCCTGACGGACGCGGAACTACTCGACTCGCTGATGCTGGTGATCACGGCCGGGCATGAGACCACGGTCAATCTCCTCGACCAGTCCGTGGCCGCGCTGCTCACGCACCCCGCGCAGCTGCGCCTGGTGCTCGACGGCGACCGCGGCTGGTCCGACGTGATCGACGAAAGCCTGCGCTGGCAGTCGCCTGTCTCCCACCTGCCCCTGCGCTACGCCCTGGCCGACATCGACGTCGCCGGCATCACGATCCACGCCGGGGACCCGATCCTGGCGTCCTTCGGCCCGTCCGGGCGCGATGAAGCGTGCCACGGGCCCGACGCCGGGGTTTTCGATGTGACGCGGGCGAACAAGTCGTCACTGGCCTTCGGTCACGGCGTGCACTACTGCCTGGGCGCGCCGCTGGCTCGGATGGAGGCCGAAATCGCGCTGCCCGCGCTGTTCGCGCGGTTCCCGGAGCTGGCATTGGCCGTTCCCGCCGAGGACTTGCGCCCGCTGGCGTCGTTCATCACCAACGGGCACGAGTCCTTGCCGGTGCGGCTGTTCTGAGCTTCAGCCCATCGACCCGATGTGCTCGGCCTCGATGCGCAGCAACAGCCGCACCTGGTCGCGCCCGCCGTACCACGCGTAGGGCTGCCCGGTGTAGCGGAGCGCGAGCTTGTCGATGTGCTCGGCCGCGCCCTCGGTGGTCGCCTCCAGCACGCGCCCGCGGACGGTGAAGTAGCGGAACGGGTGCGTCGCGTCCGCGATGTTCAGCGCCACGCGCGGGTCGCGCTCGATGTTGCGCACCTTGCGGAATCCCTCGACCGTGTTGACGAGGATGTGCTTGCCGTCGGTGTCCACCCACGTCTGCGTCAGCTGCGGCGAGCCGTCGGGCATGGTCGTGGCGATGAAGCAGAGGCTCGGCTGTTCCAGCAGAGCGAGAAGACCGGCGGGGAGATCCATGGGTCTCACGCTAGCCGCCTGTCGCGGGGGTAACCGAGTCAGGTTCTGTGCTGGTTTCGCGGGTTCCGGGGATCAGGAGCAACGGGACACTGAGGACACAAAGGACACCCGCGGCGGCGATCGCGACCCGGACGTCCGTGGCGCTCGCGAGGAGGCCCGCGGCGACGATGAACAGCGGCCGGACCAGGCGGCTGCCGGCGGACCAGCCGGCGAGGACTCGCGCCATCATGTCCTCGCGCGTCAACGTCATGCGGTGGGCGCTGAACAGCGGGTTGAACACCCCGGCGCCGAGCAGCAGCAGGGTGTCGATCGCCAGGAACGCGAGCACGCCGCCGAGGCCGGGCCCCACGAACGGGATGGCCAACACCCATGGCGTGCGGGCGATCCCGGCCCAGACCAGCACCCGGCGCGTGCCGAAGCGCGCCGCCAGGCGGGGTGCGAGGCGGGCGCCCAGGACACCGCCCAGGCAGGGCAGGCCGATGACGAGGCCGTACTGCCACGGGCGGAAACCCAGGTCGTCGAGCATGAACACGGTCTCCAGCGGCGAGATGGCGAGCACGGCGGAGCCGAAGAGCAGCGCGTTGGCGAACAGCAGCGCGAGTTCGCGGCTGTGCAGCAGGTAGCGCCAGCCCTCGAGCAGGTCGCGGCCGACGTGCGCCGGCGTGGTGCGCGCGGGCGGCGGTGACTCGGGGCTGCGCAGCGAGCGCACGCCCAGTGCGGACGCGAGGTAGGAGACGGCGTCGACCAGCATCGTCACGGCCGGGCCGGTCAGGGAGACCAGCACTCCGCCGACGGGTGGCCCGGCGGAGTTCACCGTCCAGCTCGCGGCTTCGAAGCGGCTGGCGGCTTCGGTGCGCTGGCGCGCGGTGACCAGTGCCCGTAGGTGCGCTCCGCTGGCGGCGGTGAAGGCGACGAGCGCGACCGTCTGCACGACACCGACCACGTACAGCTGAGCCAGCGACACCGCGCCGAGCCCGATCGCCACCGGCACGCTCGCGAGGGCGACGAACCGCACGACGTCGGCGCTGATCATCACCGGCCGTTTGCGCCGGAACTCCACGAACCCGCCGATCGGCAGGGAGATCAGCGCGCCGGCGAGGCCGGGGATCGCGGCGAGCAGCGACACCTCGGCGGCGGACGCGTGCAGGATCAGCACCGCCACCAGGGGGATCGCGCCGTAGCCGATGGCCGAGCCCGTCTCACTCGCGGTGAACGCCCACCACAGCCGTCGGAAATCCGCCCCCAGCCCCCGCATCCGGATGACGATAGCGGGACCGGGCCGCCGAAATGGCCATCGGGGCAGCGGCAGCGGTACTTTCGGACCCCTCTCTCGCGCCGCCCGGCACTTGCATCGCGGCTGGTGGAACGACATCCCGCACGACCAGGCCGGAAAGGTGACATTCGCAGCGACATCCGTCACCTCGACCCTCGGCGGATAATCGGACGGGTGGACGACGGACGCGCCGGCAAGGTCACTTTCGCGGACCTGGAGCTGCTGCTGAGCTTCGCCGACACCGAGCACTTCGGGCAGACCGCCGTGGAGCTCGGCGTGAGCGTGGCGACGGTCCAGCGCGGGATCCGCGCGCTGGAGCGGAAGCTGGAGATCCGGCTCGTCGAACAGGACGGCCGCCGCGTGCGGATGCTGCCGGCGGGGCACGTGCTGGTGCGCGAAGCGCACGCCGTGCTGCGCGCGCGGTCCGACGCGGTCGGTGCGGCGCTCGCGGACGCCGGCGAGCCGCAACGGCTCCTGCGGATCGCGCACACGTACTCGCTGGGGCTGGGGTTCGTGCCGGGCGTACTGGCCGACCTGCTCGCCGAACGGCCCGAGCTACGCCTGCGCTGCACGCAGAGCCCGGCCACCGGCGTCGTCGAGACGCTGCTGCGCGGCGACGCCGACGCCGCCTTCTCGTCGGTGGCGCCGACCGAGTCGGACCTCGTGGTGGAGCCGCTGTTCACCGAGTCGCTGCTGCTGGCCGTCCCCGTCGGCGACGACCTCGCCGGGCGCAAGCGCGTGTCGCTGCGGGAGGTGAGCGAGCGGCCGTTCGTCGCCATGGAACCGGGGTCGAGCAGCCGCACGCACATGGTCAACGCGTGCGCGCGGGCCGGCTTCGTCCCGCGGATCACGGTGGAGGGCAACGACCTGTTCGTCGTCGAGTCCATGGTCGGCGCGGGAATCGGCGTGTCGGTGGTGCCGGAGGGCATGAACGACCACCAGCACCCCCGCATCACCCGCATCCCCATCGACGACCCGTCGTTCTCCGGCCGCACGATCTTCCTGGCGTGGCACCGCAGCTCCACCGTCGCCGGCAGCGTGCAGACCCTCGCGCGCATCGCCCGAACCCACGGCAAACGTATGTCGCGACCGTTACGCCGCGTGCAATGATCCCGCCGCGCGATGGCGTTGTTCACCACCACCCGGCTCCCTACGCTTCGTGATCATGGCCGTCACGTCCGTTCACCCGAGGACTCCCGAGTCCTCCGCGTGGGTGTGCGCGACCCCTTCCGCGGCAACCCTGCGCTGCCTGCCGGGGGCCGCCGACGAGGCGCTCCGAGCCGCCGTGCGCGAAAGCGGCGGCACGGGCCAGGGCGCGCCGACGGCCCGGATGGCGGGCTCACGCAGCCGGGAAATCGGCCGCACGGATCAGGTCGGGGCGCCAGGGCGAATGGCGCACCCCGGGCACAGCCCGCGGTCCGACGACGGACTCCTCGAGGGCGTCCGCGACGTCCTCGTTCTCGGTCCCGGGGCGTCGCGGCGGCCGGCCGCAGCCGTGCGGGGCCCGGGCGCGGTGCCCGATCCCGGCGTGCTGCTCGTGGCGGACCCGGCCGGCCGAGGGGGCCGACCGGTGACCGCGGGCGGCACCAAGGGGCGCGTACGCGGCCATCCCGCTGTCTCCACCTCCCGCTCCGAAACCTCCCACGGGGAGACCTCCCTTTCCGAGGCCTCTCCCACTCCGGCACTGCCCATCCCGGCACTGCCGCCTCCGGTACTGCCGACTCCGAGACTTCCCCTCTCCCCGCTCGTGCCCCCTTCCGCCGATCGAGCAAAGGAGCCTGTCCCGTGACGACGAACTCTGTTTCCCTCGCCCGCAAGGCCGACTGGTGAACCCGCCGGCCGTCCAGACCGCCGAGCTCGCCGCCCTGGCGTGCGCGCTCGGTGCCGAGACCGTGCCGCCCGCCGAGGCGGTCTCCGGCGCCGATTGGTGACCCCACCGCGCCCGATCAGGTACCGCCCCGCCACCACCCTCGGCGGGGCGGTACCTCGGTAACCGAAGCGGCACCACGCGGGGCCGCTTCGCACTGATGTCCGAAAGGGACTGACGTGCCGCTGCCCGCCCGGCTCGGCCACCTCCCCTGGGCGCGCTACCAACGGAAAGTGGCCCGCGCCGCGATCGTGATCTTCGGCGTCCTCGTGGCCGCGCTGAACCAGACGCTCGCGTTGGGCCCGCTGCTGGTCGGCCCAGATCTCCCTGTCGCTGGGCTACCCGGCGGTGTTCGTCTTCGTCGGCGCGTGCGGCGCCGTGGTCGCGGTGGCAGTGCCGGCGCTCGCCCCGCGACGCAGCGAGGAACCGGTGCCCGTCACACGCCCCAGTCGGCGATGACCGCTTCCGTGTCGGCGCCCGGCTTCGGCGGCGAAGACGGCAGATCCGGTGCCGTCCGCGAAAACCGCGGCGCGGGAGCGGGCTGCAGCACTCCGTCGAGCTCGACCAGGCCGGCGCGCGCCGCGATGTGCGGGTGCGCCGCGACCTCGTCCGGCTCCAGCACCGGGGTGACGCACGCGTCGACGCCGCCGAACAGCTCTGCCCACTCGTCGCGCGTGCGCGAGAGGAACGCCTTGGTGAACTCGGCCCGCAGCGTCGGCCAGCTCGTTTTCTCCAGCTGCGGCGGCAGATCCGCGGACTCCAGGCCGAGCCCGGCGAGCAGTGCCGCGTAGAACTGCGGCTCCAGTGCGCCGACGGCGACGTAGCGGCCGTCCGCGCACACGTAGGTGTCGTAGAAGGGCGCGCCGCCGTCGAGCAGGTTCACGCCGCGCTCGTCGGACCACACGCCGAGGCCTCGCAACGACCACACCATCAGCGCGAGCACGCTCGTGCCGTCGACCATCGCGGCGTCCACGACCTGGCCCAGGCCCGTGCGCTCCCGTTCCCACAGCGCGGAAAGCACGCCGACGAGCAGAAACATCGACCCACCGCCGAAGTCGCCCACGAGGTTGAGCGGCGGCACCGGCCGCTCGCCCGCGCGGCCGATCGCGTTGAGCACGCCGACGAGCCCGATGTAGTTGATGTCGTGCCCGGCGCGCTGCGCCAGCGGGCCCTCCTGGCCCCACCCGGTCATCCGGCCGTAGACCAGCCGCGGGTTGAGCGCGTGGCAGTCGGCCGGGCCGACGCCGAGGCGTTCGGTCACGCCGGGACGCAGGCCCTCCACGAGCACGTCGGCCTTCGCGGCGAGCCGCAGCACGAGGTCACGGCCTTCGGGTGTCTTCAGGTCGGCCGCGACGGAACGCCGGCCGCGCAGCAGGGGGTCCGCCTTGCCGCCGGTGAGGTCGAGCGAGCCCGAGGGACGCTCCACGCGCACGACGTCGGCCCCCAGGTCGGCGAGCACCATGCACGCGTGCGGGCCCGGGCCGATCCCGGCCAGCTCGACGACCTTCAGTCCGCTCAGCGGTCCCGCCACGTGCCCTCCTCAGCTCCGGTGCCGATCGCCCGACCCTACCGGGCCTCACAGCGCCAATTTGGTGAGCAGCGCCACGAGCCGGCGCCGTTCCTCGTCGTCGAGCGGCGCGAGCATCGACTCGTTCACCCGATCGACGACGGGCATCGCCGTGGCGAGCAGCTCCTCCCCCGCCGGTGTGAGCCGCAGCTCGCGGCGGCGCCGGTCGGCACCCACGGTGCGCGTGATCAACCCGCGTTCTTCCAGGCGCAGCAGCAGATTCGCGAGCGTCGCCTTGTCCGTGGCCGCCCGCTGCCCGGCCGACGCCTGGTCGAGCCCCGGCGTCTCCGAGATCGCCACCAGCACGGCGTACTGCGGCTTCGTGAGCCCCGGCAGCGTCGCCTGCCAGCGGGCGCCGTGCTCCTGCATCGCGCGCCGCAGCGCGTGGAAGACCGACTCGTCCATCCGGCTCGTCATGATCGCCATGTTAGTATGAATGCGAACGGTTCGTATACGAACTTATCCAGTGAACGACGCCCCGGAGGAGGTGCCGCCGTGCGGCTGATCGTCGGCATGACGGGCGCGACCGGGGCCCCGTTCGGCATCCGGCTGTTCGAGGTGCTGTGCGCGATGCGTGACGTGGAGACGCACCTGGTGCTGAGCCGCTGGGCCCGCACCACCATCCACCTGGAGACCTCGCTGTCCGCGCGCGAAGTCGGCGAACTGGCCGACGTCGTGCACTCGCCCGAGGACCAGGCGGCCTCGATCTCGTCGGGCTCGTTCCGCGGCCGACGGCATGATCGTGGTGCCGTGCAGCATGAAAACCCTCGCCGGCATCCGCACCGGCTACGCCGACGGCCTGCTGGGCCGTGCCGCCGACGTGGTGCTCAAGGAGCGGCGCAAGCTCGTGCTGGTCCCGCGCGAGACGCCGCTTTCGGAGATCCACCTGGAGAACATGCTCGCGCTCACCCGCATGGGCGCGGTCATGGTGCCGCCGATGCCGGCCTTCTACAACCACCCGCAGTCGCTCGACGACGTGCTCGACCACGTCGTCGCGCTCGACCGGTTCGGCCTGTGCGCGCCCGCGGCCCGCCGCTGGACCGGGCTGAACCCGCAGGAGGACCCATGCCCCACGACGACCTCAGGTCGTTCCTGACCACGCTCGACAAAGAAGGCCAGCTGGTTCGGGTGACCGAGCAGGTCTCCCCCGAGCCCGACCTCGCCGCGGCCGCCAACGCCGCGCCGAAGCTCGGCGACGCCGCCCCCGCGTTGTACTTCGACAACCTCGAAGGCTTCACCGACGCCCGGGTCGCCCTCAACGTCCACGGTTCCTGGGCCAACCACGCGCTCGCGCTGGGGCTGCCCGCCGACACGGGCGTGAAGGACCAGGTCGCGGAGTTCATCCGCCGCTGGGAGACCTTCCCGGTGCCCGTGGAGCGCCGCGAGGACCCGCCGTGGGCCGAAAACGTGCTCGAAGGCGACGACGTCGACCTGTTCTCCGTGCTGCCCCTGTTCCGCCTCAACGACGGCGACGGCGGCTTCTACCTCGACAAGGCCGCCGTCGTCTCGCGCGATCCCGAGGACCCCGGCAACGACGGCAAGCAGAACGTCGGCATCTACCGCCTGCAGGTGAAAGGCCGCGCCGAGCTGAGCATCCAGCCCGTGCCGATGCACGACATCGCGCTGCAGCTGGGCAAGGCCGAGCGCGCGGGCGAGGACCTGCCGGTGGCGATCGCGCTGGGCAACGACCCGGTGATCCCCATCGTCGCCGCCACTCCCCTGGCCTACGACCAGAACGAGTACGAGCTGGCCGGCGCCCTGCGCGGCGCCCCCGCCCCCGTCGCGGCAGCGCCGCTGACCGGCCTCGACGTGCCGTGGGGCGCGGAAGTGGTGCTGGAGGG
The DNA here is from genome assembly GCF_040607795.1 of Amycolatopsis sp. NPDC005232. Taxonomy (NCBI): domain Bacteria; kingdom Bacillati; phylum Actinomycetota; class Actinomycetes; order Pseudonocardiales; family Pseudonocardiaceae; genus Amycolatopsis; species Amycolatopsis sp. NPDC005232. Next base: position 64,475 of record NZ_JBEXHL010000017.1, read on the forward strand.
CGTGATCATCGGCCGGCGCCGCGAGCTGGAGGGCCCGTTCGGCGAGTTCACCGGCCACTACTCCGGCGGGCGCAGCATGCCCGTGATCCGGATCGACCGGATCTCCTACCGCACGCACCCGGTGTTCGAGTCGCTCTACCTCGGCATGCCGTGGACCGAGATCGACTTCCTCATGGCCGCCAACACCTGCGTGCCGGTCCACCAGCAGCTCACGGCGGAGTTCCCCGAGGTGCGGGCGGTGAACGCCATGTACACCCACGGCCTGCTGGCGATCATCTCCACGAAGTCGCGCTACGGCGGCTTCGCGAAAACCGTCGGCATGCGCGCCATGACCACGCCGCACGGCCTCGGGTACCTGAAGACGGTGATCGTGGTCGACGAGGACGTGGACCCGTTCGACCTGCCCCGGGTCATGTGGGCGGTGTCCACGAAGGTCAACCCCGCCGGCGACGTGCTGGTGCTGCCGAACCTGCCCGTGGTCGCCCTCGATCCGGCGGCCGACCCGGCGGGCATCACCCACAAGATGATCATCGACGCGACCACCCCCGTCGCCCCGGACGAGCGCGGCCACTTCAGCCAGCCGGTGAAGGACCTGCCGGAAACCGCCGCGTGGGTGGACAAACTGCGCAAGCTGGCCGCCCGATGACCGCCCCGGAAGGAGCCCCGCCCGTGACCTGCCCCCGTTGTGACCACCCCGACGTCGCGAAGCTCGCCGACTCCCCCGTCGCCGGGGTGTGGACCGTCCACCAGTGCGCGCGCTGCCGCTACACCTGGCGCAGCACGGAACCGGCCCGCCGCACCCAGCGTGCGCACTACCCCGAAGCGTTCCGCCTGACCGCGCAGGACATCGCCGCCGCCACTGACGTGCCCACGGTGCCGCCGTTACTGATCCGGCCAAAAGCAGGCCGACCCCCACGCGGCACGTAGCCGTTGCTGCGAAGCCATTCGGCCGTGGCTGTGGTCGGATCGGTAACGATCGGCACAGTAGAGTCGCGGCCATGAGCGACACACTGATGTGGGAAGTCCGCGCAGCGCCGGGCCGACAGCAGGACCTGCTGTCGTGGGTCGAGGCCACCGCCGTGCCGGAACTCACGGCCACGGAGCATTTCGCCGGTGCCGACGTCTACCTGGGCGGCCAGGACCGCGTCGTGGTCATCGCGCGCTGGAACGCCGTTCCCCCGCGGCTGCCCGACCCGCCGGAGGAGCTGCTCGCGCGTCCGGTGGCGCAATGGCCCTTTCAACACCACAGCACCGTCACACCCTGAACCCAGTAGGTTGGGGGAGCCGGGAACATCCTCGTCTTGGAGGTCAGGAATGACAGTCGCGCAGATCGCCTACATCCGTCCCAAAGCGGGCAAGGAGGCGGAGGTGGAGCAGCTGCTGCGCGGGCTCGTCGACGCGGCTCGGCAGGAAGAGGGCACCCTGCTCTACCTGCTGAACAAGCGCGAGGACGAGTTCGTCTTCTACGAGATGTTCGCCGACCTCGACGCGTTGAAGGTCCACAGTGGCAACGACGCGCTGCGCGGCCTGGTCGCGCGGGCCGACGAGCTGCTCGAGGGCGGGATCACCGTCGACAAGGTGTCCTACATCGACGGAGCCGGCCGCTTCAACTGAAAAACCTCCCGCTCCCATCTCACCCGATGAGGGGACAATGAGGCTGACCCGGTGAGCTGCTGGGTACTCCTCGAAACGTTCACCGGAATTCGGCACGACGGAAGGGAGCGAGAGATGGCCGGCATGTTCGACAAGGCCAAGGAGAAGCTGCAGGAGTTCGCGGGCCAGCACCCGGACAAGGTCGATCAGGGCGTGGACAAGGCCGCCGACGTCGCCGATGAAAAAACCGGCGGCAAGCACGGCGACCAGATCCAGCAGGGTGCCGACAAGCTGAAGGAAAGCTTCGGCGGCGACGAGCAGCAGAAGTAGTCGCGGCCGCACCAAAGAGGGGTCTCCCCGCCGGTATCCCGAGCCGGCCGGGGAGGCCCCTCGTGGTTATTTCCTGAGGTTTTCCAACGCTTCGTCGAGGTCCACGACGTCGGCGTACTTCGCGTCGAGGTCCACCAGGTTGTTGTCGTGCACAGCTTCCGTTCGGTCTGCGCACGCCTGCCGCACGACTTGGGGCCGGAAGCCGTGGTTCAGCGCGTCCATTGCGGACGCTCGCACGCACCCGGACGTCGAGACTCCGGTGACGACCAGAGTGTCCACACCGGACGCGTGCAAAGTGGACGCCAGCGAGGTGCCGAAGAACGCGGACGCGTACTGCTTGGTCACCACGGCTTCCCCCGGCTCGGGCTTCAGCGGGCCGATCTCGCCCCAGCCGCCCTCGGCACCCGCCTCGAATGCCTTGAGCGCCGGGACTTTCTCCACGAACAGCCCCCCGTCGGCGAGGCCGCGCGTGTAGGCCACCGACGTCCACACGACCGGGTGCCCGGCTGTGCGTGCGGCTTCGAGCAACGCGCGGGTCGCCTCGACCGCGGGCCCTGGGCTGGGCAGCTCGAACGGCCCGCCGGGCTCGGTGTACGCGCGCACGAGGTCGATCACGAGCAGCGCGGGCCGCGCTCCCCAGCCGAGCCGGCCGGAGAACGCGGACCCGTGCGGTCCGTTCATGTCGCCGACCAGACCGGGCGCTGCGGCGCCGGCAGGCCGGTCTCCGCCTCGCAGTTGGCCAGCAGCTCCTCGATCGGCGGACCCATGTCGAACACGGGCAGCTCCGCCGGCCGCGACGCGCGCAGCTGATCGCGCAACGTCTTCGTCGCGTCGGTGTCCACCGTGCCGTCCGCCGCGACGACCACGCCGTAACCGCGGGCGCCGTCCGGCGTCACGAGACCGCGTTCGACCTCCAGGCCCACCAGTGCGGGGTCGCGCTCCAGCGGGTCGCCCCAGCCGCCGCCACCCCACGTGACGAAGTGCAGCACGTCGCCGGTGTGCACCGGAACGTCGTGGCACTTGCTGGGCAGCACTTCCTTCGTGCCGTCCGCGCGGTCGATCCACTTGGTCCCGCGAGCGCCGGGTGCGCCGCCGTTGACGCCCCACGGGTAGGTGAGCCAGCGGTCGTCGTGGATCGCGATCGTGCCGGGCTCCTCGAACACGTACGTCACGTCCACGCCGTTGCCGCCGCGGTGCAGGCCCGCGCCGCCGGTGTCGGCGACGGTCTCCCAGCGTTCGATGCGCAGCGGGTAGTAGGACTCCAGGTACTCACAAGGGATGTTGACGAAACTCGGCCACAGCGAGTGCCCGTCGGGCCCGTCGCCCAGCGGCCGGCCGGGGATGCCGCCGAAGCCGATCGAGTACAGCTGGAACCACTCGCCCTTGCGCTCGCCGCTCGAGTAGTTGCCGGAGTACATGAAGTGCGGGCTGGACGAGAAGCCCGCCGCGTTGAGCAGCGCCGGGTTCGTCTGGCCGAGCAGGCCGCCGAACAGGTCGAACACGCGGCCGATGCCGTGGTTGCGGCCGTTGAGCGACGCGGGGTGTTTCGGCTTCCAGTAGGAACCGTCCGGAATGGTCACGTCGACCAGCGGGTAGAACCCGTCGTTCCACAGGATCTGCGGGTCGGCCACGGTGATCATGTAGATCCCGAAGAACATCCGGGTGAGGTTCTCGTTGATGTAGTAGTTGATCGGCCCCGCGGCCTGCGGCGAGCTGCCCGTGAAGTCCAGGTGCACCTTCTCGCCGGTGCGGGTGAGCGAAAGTTTCAGCTCGTAGGGGCCGAAACCCACACCGTCGTCGCAGATGTAGTCGGTGAAGCTGATCGTCTTGCCGTCTTCGAACACCGTCTGCAGCAGGATCTTCATCGCGTCGTAGTTGCGCTGCAGCAGAGCGTCCAAAGCGGACAGGTAGGTCGCCGTGCCGAACCGGTCGCACATCTCCACCACGCGGCGCGACGCCGTGCGACAGGCGGCGACGAGCCCGTTGAGGTCGGCGCGGTTCCAGTCCGGCATGCGGACCTGGTTGAGGATGATCCGCAGGGCGTCCTCGTTCAGCTTTCCCTTGCGGTAGAGCTTGAACGGCGGGACGACCACGCCCTCTTCGTAGATCGTGCGCGCGTCGGTGGGCATGGAGGACGGTGTCTTGCCACCGACGTCGGACATGTGCCCGAACATCGAGGCCCAGCCCACGAGCCGGCCCTCGTGGTAGATCGGCATCACGATCAGCCAGTCGTTGGCGTGGCTGATCGCCGCGCCGCACGCGTACGGGTCCGACGTCATGAGCACGTCGCCCTCTTCGATGGTGCCGTCGAAGCCCTCGAGGAAGTCCGGGATGGACAGTCCGAACTGGCCGACCACCATCTTGCCGCTCGGGTCGCCGATGAGCGGGAACTCGTCGTGCTGCTCGCGGATGCCGGGTGACAGCGCGGTGCGGAAGAGCACCTCGTCCATCTCGTAACGGGCGTTGCGCAGCCCGTTCTCGATGAGGTCGAGGGTGACCGGGTCCACTTCGGACCTGGTGATCGCACCGGTGGCGGTCTCGATGATCTCAGCCAAGGTTCAGCCCTCCAGCGGGGTGATCAGCAGGCTGCCCGACGCGTGCACGGTGGCGGCGTGCTCGGGCAGCACGAGGGTCGTGGAGTCCATTTCGGTCACGATCGCGGGCCCGGCGACGACGTCACCGGCCAGGAGCTTCGCGCGGTCGTAGACCTTCGCGTCGAGCTGTTTGCCCGACACGTGGATCGGGTGCGTGTCCACCAGTGCGGCCACCGGGTCGCCGGTGCCCTCGGCCAGCGTCACGGCCGCCACCGACGGGCGCGGGCCGGTGACGGTGGCGCGGGCGTTGACCAGCTCGTGGTCCACGTTGAGCAGGAACGAGAACAGCCGGTCGTGCTCGGCGTCGAAGTGCTTGGCCAGCAGGTCGAGCGCGGCGTCGGGGGTGTCCAGCGACGCCGGGTCGACCTCGACCGGGATCTCGAAACCCTGGCCGTGGTAGCGCACGTCGACCTGGAAACCGAGCGTCTGGTCGGCGCGGTCGAGCCCCTGCTCCACGAGCCGGCCACCGGCCTCGTGACCCAGCTCGCGCAGGATCTGCACGAGCTCCGCGCCGGTGAGGTCGGCGAAGCGGCGCAGCACGGTGCGGGCCGACACGTCCCGCAGGCTCGTGGTCGCGTCGCCCAGCGCGCACAGCACGCCGGGTGACGGCGGCACGATCACGGGCCACGCGCCGGTGAGCTTGCCGAGGGCGTTGGCGTGCAAGGGACCCGCGCCGCCGAACGCGACGAGCGCGAAGTCGCGCGGGTCGAAGCCCTGCTGCACCGAGACGAGCCGCAGGCCACCGAGCATGTTCTCGTTGACGATGTCGATGATCCCGGCCGCCGCGGCCTCGACGCTCGGCAGGCCCATCGCGCCGGCCACCTTGGCGACGGCCGTGCGGGCGGCTTCGACGTCGAGCGTGATCTCGCCGCCGGCCAGCTGCGCGGGCAGGTAGCCGAGGACCACGTTGGCGTCGGTCACCGTCGGCTCCGTGCCGCCCTTGCCGTACGCGGCGGGGCCGGGGTCGGCACCCGCCGACTGCGGGCCGACGCGCAGCGCCTTCGTCAGTTCCGGTACGTGGGCGATGGACCCGCCGCCGGCGCCGACCGTGCGAACGTCCACACTGGACGCCCGCACGGTGAGGTCACCGACCTGCGTCTCGCGGCCGATGCGCGGGTTGAGGTCCTGCACGAGCGCGACGTCGGTGGACGTGCCGCCCATGTCGAACGTGATCAGGTCGCGGTGGCCGCACTGCTCGGCCACCCACACCGCGCCGGTCACGCCGCCGGCGGGGCCGGACAGCAGCATCGTCACAGGGGCGGCGACGGCGGCGTCGGCCCCCGAAAGGCCACCGTCGCTGCGCAGGATGGCCAGCTCACCGGCCACGCCGCTGCCGGCGAGCTCACTGGCCAGCGTCTCGACGTACTTCTTCACCTGCGGCTGCACGTAGCCGTTGGCGACGGTGGTGACCGTGCGCTCGTACTCGCGCAGCTCGGGCAGCACGTCCGAAGACAACGAGACCGGCACGCCGGGCAGCACTTCGGCGGCGATCTCTTCCACGCGGCGTTCGTGCGCGGAGTCGGCGAAGGAGTTGATCAGCGACACGGCGAGCGCCTGGATGCCGCGGCCGCGCAGCTTCTCCAGCTGGGCCCGCACGTCGGCCTCGTCGAGCTCGCGGATCACCGCGCCGTCGCTGGCGATGCGCTCGTCGACCTCGACGGTGTTCTCCAGCGCCGCCAAGGGTTCCGGCTTCGGCCAGATGATCCAGCCGGCGAGCCCGCCCGGGACGTAGGAGCGCGCGATCTGCAACACCTGGCGGAACCCGCGCGTGGTCACGAGCCCCACGCGGGCACCCTTGCCTTCGAGGATGGCGTTGGTCGCCACGGTCGTGCCGTGCAGCACCTGCGCGACCTCGCTCAGCGCGATGCCCGCGTCGGCGCACACCTTCGCGATGCCGTTGCGGACGCCGACCGACTGGTCCGCGGGGGTGGACGGGGTCTTCGCCCGCCAGGTGCCGCCGGTCGTCTCCTCGACCAGCAGCACGTCGGTAAACGTGCCGCCGACATCAACGCCTAGCCGGTAAGTCATATCTTCTCCTCATCGGCCGCCCGCGCCATCGCGGAGCGGGGGTTGCGGATGTGAGCGACCACAGCGCGAGATCGCGCCGGCGTCTCGACTGGGCGGTCCGATCGGCCCCGGCCGATCAGACCGTTCAGTCGAGACGCCGGCTTCTCGGCGATCTCGCACGCTCCGGCGGAGCCGGGGCAGACAATTCAGCGGCGCGGATCATGACCGCGCGGGCGTTGCGGATGTGGGCGGTCATCACGGCCCGCGCCCACTCGGGGTCGCCGGCGCGCAGAGCGGCGACGATCTCGACGTGGTGCGCGAGGCTGCGCCGCAGGGACTGTTCGTCGTAGGTGTGGAAGTTGCGCAGCACGACCGGCGCGTGGACGGCGGTCGCGAGCGCTCCGGCGAGCGCCGGGTGCCCGGCGAGCGCCACGAGCTTGGCGTGGAACTCGCGGTTGAGGGGCACCAGCGCGTCGAGGTCCTGCCCGGGTCCGGGGTGTCCGACCTCGACCATGCGCGCGGCGAGCTCGTCGAGCGCCGCGAGGTCCGCGTCGCTCGCGTTCGGGGAGGCGAGCGCGGTGAGCTGGGGTTCCAGCTGCGTGCGCAGGTCGAAGATCCCTTCCAGCTCTTCGACGCTCCACTGACTCACGCGGGCCCCGCGGTTGGGGACGAGCTCCACGAGTCCTTCGGCTGCGAGGCGGGTCAGGGCCTCGCGGACCGGGGTCCGGCTCACGCCGAGCCGGACGGCCAGCTCGACCTCGCCGAGCCGCGAACCGGCCGGGAATTCGCCTCGCAGGATGAGCTCGCGCAGGGCGTCCACCGCGCGCGTGGTTGAGGTCGCTGTTTGTGTCACCCGTCACCCTGTCTCTCAGATTGTGTGCAATCTAGGCCGACGTCTTGTCGTTCGCAAGGCGTGGGGCGTATTTTCGCAGTGGATGTATACAAGGAGGAATTCTGTGGGAAATCTGCTCGGTATCGCCGGAACCCCGCGCAAGCGCCTGCGCGAGCTGCTGGCCGCTGGCCCGCCGCTGGTCGCGCCCGGGGCGTACGACGCGCTTTCGGCCCGGCTGGTGGAGCAGGCCGGGTTCGACGTCGTCTACATGACGGGCTTCGGCACCACCGCGTCGCTCATCGGACGCCCGGACGTGGGCCTGCTCTCCGCCGCGGAGATGATCGACAACGCGACGCGCATCGTCTCGGCGGTCGACGTGCCCGTGATCGCGGACGCCGACACCGGCTACGGCAACGCCATCAACGTGGTGCGCACCGTCCGGGCGTATGAACAGGCCGGCGTCGCGGCGATCCACCTCGAAGACCAGGTGATGCCGAAGAAGTGCGGCCACATGTCGGGCAAGGCCGTGATCTCGCGCGAGGAGATGGTCGGCAAGATCGCCGCGGCCGCCGCCGCCCGGCGCGACCCGGACTTCGTCCTCATCGCCCGCACGGACGCCGCCGCCGTCCACGGTCTCGACGACGCCCTCGGCCGAGCCAAGGCCTACGCCGACGCGGGCGCCGACGTGCTGTTCGTGGAGGCGCCGACGAGCGAGGAGAGCATCGAGCGCGTGGCCACGGAACTGCGCGGCGTCGCGCCCCTGGTGTTCAACTGGGCCGAAGGCGGCCGGACGCCGCCGCTGCCGCTCTCGCGCATCACGGAACTCGGTTTCTCCCTCGTGCTCTACCCGATCGGCACCCTGCTCGCCGCGACGGCGGGCATCCGCTCCCTGCTGGACGTCATCCACCGCGACGGCACCCCCACGGCCGCCCTGCCGGGCGTGCCGACGTTCGACGAGTTCACGACGCTCATCGGGCTGCCTGAGGTGAATGAGCTGGAGCAGCGGTTTTCCGGGGAGTGATCGGGGTTTCCGTGCGGTGACCGGGCTTGCCGGGCTCGGCCGGTCCTCCTGCTCGGGCACCGCGCCGGCGTGCCCGTCCGCGTGTCGGCTCGGGACCGGTCCCGTGCGCACCGGGTTAGCGTTCGTCGCCACACGAACCAGGGAGGACCGGAGTGAGGCGACTCATCGCGGCGGGCGGAGCGGCGCTGGCATTGGCACTGGGGCTGAGCGGTTGTGCTTCGCCGCAGGACAAGACGAACGACGCGTGTGCCGACGTCAAGGACGTCGTGAACGCGCTGCCGGAGGTCGCCGGCGACGACGGTGCGAAGGAGATCGTGCCCCGGCTCGACCGGCAGATCGACGCCGCGGCCAAGGCGGACCAGGCCTTCGGTGACGCCGGCGCCGACGCCGCGTTCCGGGCGGCCTGGCAGCACTTGAACGCAACCCTGCGCGACGACCGCAAGGCGTGGCAGGACCCGTTGACGGGCACCGGCGCGCCCCCGGGGCCCGGGAGCGACATGGTCATCGCGATGAACCTCGCAGGGTTCAAGGCAGCGGTGGACGGCGCAAGGACCGACCTCGGCGCGGCGGCGACCAAGGCGGGCTACCCCGGCTGCGGCGACGCCATCACCTGGCGGTACTGAGTCCGGCGCTACTCGGCCCAAATCCCCCGCACATGCCGGATGTGGTTTCTCATCAAGGCTTCCGCGCCGTCCGCGTCGCGGGCTTCGATGAGGTCCAGGAGTTCCGCGTGTTCGTGGGAGGAAGGGACGAGCTCGTCGCGGTCGGCGAGGCTGCGGAGGCCGTAGATGCGGGAGCGGGAGCGCAGGGAGCGGACGGTCTCGACGAGGTGCGGGTTGCCCGCCTGTTCGAGCAGGCGCAGGTGGAACTGCATGTCCGTGGCGACGTGGGCGATGAGGTCGTGCGCAGCGGCCGCGTGTTCGATGCCGGTGGCCAGCGGGCGCAGCTCGGCGATCACCGCGGGATCGACGCCCGTCTCGGCGAGGCGGCGGACAGTGGGCACCTCGATGAGGGCACGCAGCTCACTGAGGTCATCGAGGTCCTTTTCGGACGGTTCGGTGACACGGAAACCCTTGTTGCGCACCGTGTCGATCAAGCCCTCTTTGACGAGGTCGAGCATGGCTTCGCGCACGGGCGTCGCGGAGACGCCGAACTGCGTGGCGAGGCTGGGCGCGGAGTACACCACGCCGGGGCGCAGCTCGCCGGAGATGACGGCGGCGCGCAGCGTCTGCGTGATCTGGTCGCGCAGGTTCCGCTGGACGCCGAAGGTGGGCAGCGTCAGCGTGAGGTGCTCCTGGCTGGTCAACGTGACTCTCCCCGGGCGGCCTCGTAGGTGGTGGCGGCGACCACCAGATCCTCCCACGCCATTCCCACGCTCTTGAACAGCCGGGGCCCCGGCGCGGGCAGCACCGCCCCGCGGACCACATCGGACAGCGGCACCAGCGCGTCCGGCGCCAGTGTCCCTTCGGAAACCGCCAGGACGACGTCACCGGCCTCGCGCAGGGCGGTGTCCACCGCTTCGACGACCACCGTGGCGCGGCCCATCAGCCCGGCATCGACCTCGCGGATGTGCGGTTCGTGCGAACCGACCGCCACCACCGTCGCCCCGTCCGGAACCAAGGCGCCGTCGAACAAGGGCGTCGACGAGGTAGTGCAGCACGCCACCAGGTCCGCCGAAGCCACGTCCGCCGCGGTGCCGACCCGCGCGCCCCAAGCCGACGCGAAAGCCTCAGTGCGCGCGGCAGAACGCCCCACCACCACGACGTCGCGCACCGGCCGGACCTCCCGCAGCGCCTCGAGGTGGCTCGCCGCCTGCGGTCCGGTCCCGAACACCACCAGCCGCGACGCGTCCGGCGCCGCCAGGCAGTCCACGGCCAGCGCCGACACCGCCGCCGTCCGCACAGACGTCACCGCGACCCCGTCGAGCAAGGCCAGCGGCGTCAACGTCGCCCCGTCCAGCAGCAGGTACTCGCCCTGGATCCGCGGCAGGTCACGGGCGGGGTTCCCGGGCGCGACCGTCGCCACCTTCACCCCGGCGAACGATCCCCAGAACGCCGGCATCAGCAGGAACTGCCCGCTCGGCACCGGAACGACGGCCCGGGCCGGGTCCGCCGAAGGGTCGAGGCCGTCGGCCAACGCGGCACGCAACGCCGCGATCGCCGCGGGCATCGACGGCCGCGCGGCCAGTACCTCGATCACAGTTCGAACCCCGCCGGGAACGGGTCGTCGGGGTCGAGGAAGTACTGCGCCGTACCGGTGAGCCACGCCCGGCCGGTGATGGTCGGGACGACGGCGTCCACCGTGCCCACCGTCGTCTCCTCCACGAGCCGGCCGATGAAGTGCGTGCCGATGAACGACTCGTTGCGGAAGTCGGTGTGCAGCGCCAGCTCGCCGCGTGCGTGCAGCTGAGCCATCCGCGCGCTCGTGCCGGTGCCGCACGGCGAACGGTCGAACCAGCCCGGGTGGATGGCCATGGCGTGGCGCGAAACCCGCGCGTCGGAACCGGGCGCGGCGAGATACACGTGGTGACACCCGGAAATCGCGGGGTTCTCCGGGTGCACGGGCAGATTCTGGGAGTTGATCGCGTGCATGATGGACAGTCCCGCGTCAAGCAGCTTCTGCTTCTCCGCGCGATCGAAGGGAAGTCCGAGCTCCTCGAGCTCGACGATCGCGTAGAAGTTGCCGCCGAACGCCAGGTCGTAGCGCACCTGGCCGAGCCCCGGCACGGCCACCTTGCGGTCGAGGCCGACCGAGAACGACGGCACGTTGCGGATCGTCACCGACCGCGCCGCGCCGTCCTCGACCGCGACCTCGGCGATGACGAGCCCGGCCGGGGTGTCGAGCCGGATCGTGGTGACCGGCTCGACGACCTCGACCATGCCCGTCTCGACCAGCACCGTCGCGACGCCGATGGTGCCGTGCCCGCACATCGGCAGACAGCCCGACACCTCGATGAACAGCACGCCCCAATCGGCGTCCGGACGCGTCGGCGGCTGCAAGATCGCGCCGCTCATCGCCGAATGCCCGCGCGGCTCGTTCATCAGCAGCTGCCGGATGTGGTCGAGGTGCTCGACGAAGTACTGCCGTCGCTCGAACATCGTGGCACCCGGCACGACGCCGACCCCACCCGTGATCACGCGGGTCGGCATCCCCTCGGTGTGGGAGTCGACCGCGTGGAACAGCCGCTTGGCGCGCATGGTCTAGGAAAGCCCTTCCTCGAGCGCTCGTTCGGTGGCCTGGCGGACGGCCTTCTCCTGCTCGGGCGTGAGCGGCACCCGCGGCAGACGGCACGGCCCGCCGTAGCGGCCCGCGATGTCCATGCTCAGCTTGATCGCCTGCACGAACTCCGTGAGCGAATCCCAGCGCAGCAACGGGTGCAGCAGCCGGTAGAGCGGAACGGCCTTGTCCAGGTCGCCGGCCGACGCGGCGGCCCACAGCTCGCTGGTGGCCTTCGGGAACGCGTTGGGGTAACCCGCGACCCAGCCGGGCGCACCGGCGATCGCCAGCTCCAGCAGTACGTCGTCGGCGCCGCACAGCACGTCGAGCTCCGGTGCCAGCTCGGCGATCCGGTACGGCCGCCGCACGTCGCCCGAGAACTCCTTCACGCCCACGATCAGGCCCTCGGCGTGCAGCTCGGCCAGCAGCTCCGGCACGAGGTCGACCTTGGTGTCGAACGGGTTGTTGTACGCGACGATCGGCACGCCCGCCTTCGCGACCTCGCGGTAGTGCTCGACCACCGCTCGCTCGTCGGCCCGGTAGGAGTTGGGCGGCAGCAGCATCACCGCGGGGCAGCCCGCCTCCGCCGCGCTCTCGGCCCAGCGCCGCGCTTCCGTCGCGCCGTACGCCGCGACACCCGGCATCACCGTGAACCCCTCGGGCGCCGCTTCGACCGCCGTGCGGACCACGCGCGTGCGCTCTTCGACGCTCAGTGTCTGGTACTCCCCCAGCGAACCGTTGGGCGTGACCCCGTCACAACCGCTCTCCGCCAGCCACGCGACGTGCTCGGCGTACGCGTCGAAATCGACCGTCAGCGCACCCGGTTCGGTCTCCCGCAAGGGGAGTGCCGCCGCCACCAGCACGCCGTGCCACGGCTTTTCGCGCCCCGTCATCAAGCCCTCCACGAAGTCGATGTTACTCAGCGCCGTCGACCGGAGCCGAGCCCGAAACTCGGTCGGAATTCATCGTGCCATGTGTCATGTGACATTGTACAGTGGCCTGACCTCGTCCCCCATTGTGGGAGGCTCCATGTCAGAGACGACCGGCGCGCCCCCGAAGCTCACGTCGCACGTGCTGGCGGCCCGGCTCGAACGCCTGCCGATCTCCCGGTTCCACTACAAGCTGCTCTTCGCGGGCGGCCTCGGCTACACCTTCGACGCGATGGACGGCGCGATCGTCGCCTTCATCCTCCCCTCCGTCACCGCCGAATGGGGCCTGTCCAGCGGAGCCACCGGCATCCTGGGCAGCAGCCTGCTGATCGGATTCCTCTTCGGCGCGTTCGGCGCCGGGGTGCTCGGCGACAAGATCGGCCGGCGCGCGGTGATGGTCAGCGCGCTCATCCTCTACGCGGCCGCGAGCCTCGTCGCGGCCGCCGCGCCGAACTTCGCGGTGCTGTTCGTCGCGCGCGTCGTGGCGGGCATGGGCACCGGGGCGGAGAGCGCGATCATCGCGCCCTACCTGTCGGAGTTCGTGCCCTCGCGCGTGCGCGGGCGCTACATCGGTTCCCTGGCCGGGTTCTTCGCGTTCGGCTACGTGTTCGCGAGCCTGCTCGGTTACTTCGTGGTCAGCGACGTGCCCCACGGCTGGCGCTGGGTCCAGGTGCTCACGGCCGTGCCGATCGTGATGCTGCTGTGGTGGCGCCGCTCGCTGCCGGAGTCGCCGCGGTTCCTGCACGTCCACGGCCGGGTCGCAGAGGCCGAGCTGGTGGTCTCCGACATCGAGCGCCAGGTGAGCGCCCGCGTCGGCCCGCTGCCGCCCCCGGTACCGTCCACACAGGACGAAGACGTGCAGGTGTCCTCGGGCACGATCCGGTCGAACCTGCGCGCGCTGGTGTCGACCGGGCTGCGCAAGACCACGATCACGTCGTGGGTCTACTGGTTCGTCGCCATCTTCACCTACTACGGCTTCTTCACCTGGATCCCCTCGCTGCTGGTCAAGCAGGGCTTCGACATCTCGAAGAGCTTCCTGTTCTCCATCCTCATCTACCTCGCGCAGATCCCCGGCTACTACTCGGCCGCGTTCGTGAGCGAGCGCATCGAGCGCAAGTGGACGATCGTGATCTACCTGGCGGGCGGTGCGCTCGGCGCGCTGGGGCTGGCCTTCGCGGGCAACAGCACGCAGATCCTGATCTGGGGCATCGTGTTGTCGTTCTTCATGAACGGCAACGCGGCGCTCGAGTACTCCTACACGTCCGAGATCTATCCGACGATGATCCGCACCACCGGCCTCGGCGTCGCGTCGGCGGTCGGCCGGATCGGCGGCATCATCGCCCCGATCGTGATCGGTTTCTCCTACAGCAACGTCGGGTTCGGCGGCGTGTTCACCATGCTGCTGGTCCTGCTCGTGATCGGCGCCGGGGTAGTGGCCGTGTTCGGCCAGCGCACCACCGGCCGCTCGCTCGAAACGATCGGGCAGGAGACGATCGGACGTGGCTGAACCCCGCGAACCCTCTGGAGGTGCCCGCATGTCCGCCGACCTCAGCGTCCGGCAGGTCAGTGTCGTCGATCCCGAGTCCGAGCAGGTGACCGGCGAGCAGGTCGTCCGGATCACCGGCGGCCGGATCACGGCCGTCGAAGCCGATCCCGGCGGTCCGGTCGAGGCCGGCGAACTGGACGGCACGGGGCTGTTCGCCGTGCCGGGGCTCATCGACTGCCACGTGCACGTGAACGCCGTGAGCGCGGCGCTCGGTACAGTGGCCGACGAGTCGCCCGCGTACGTGGCCGCGCAGGCATCGCACCTGCTGAAGGACATGCTGGCGCGCGGATTCACGAGCGTCCGCGATGTCGGGGGCGCGGACTTCGGGATCGCCGCCGCCGTGGCCGAAGGCCTGTTCGCCGGTCCGCGGATCTTCTTCGGCGGCAAGGCCCTGTCCCAGACCGGCGGGCACGGCGACCTGCGGCCGGCGGGGCGCGACGTGCACGACCAGCACTACGCGATCCCGGTGCTCGGCCGGGTGTGCGACGGCGTCGACGAGGTGCGCCGCGCCGCGCGCGACGAGATCCGCCGCGGCGCGTACCACCTGAAGATCATGCTGTCCGGCGGCTGCGCGAGCCCGACCGACCGGGTGGATTCCCTTCAGTTCTCCGACGAGGAGGTGACCGCGATCGTCGAGGAGGCGGCCGCGGCGAACCTCTACACGGCGGGCCACGCCTACACCGCCGACGCCGTGAACCGCGGGCTGCGCCTCGGCGTCCGCACGATCGAACACGGCAACCTCCTCGACGCGACGTCGATCGACCTGTTCCTCGCCCACGACGCGTTCTACGTGCCCACGCTGATCACCTACCAGGCCTTGCTGGAGCAGAGCCGCGAACTCGGTTTCACGGCGGAGCAGTACGAAAAGGTCGTGCGGGTGACGGAAAACGGCTATCAGGCGTTGCAGCTCGCCGACTCCGCCGGTGTCCGCATCGCCTACGGCAGCGACCTGCTTGGCGCGATGCAGGCACGGCAGTCGGAGGAGTTCTCGTTGCGCGCCAAGGTGCAGAAGCCGGCCGCGGTGCTGCGCTCGGCCACCACGGTCGCGGCCGAGCTGCTGCGCCAGGTCGGCACCGTGGGCACGCTCGCGCCCGGCGCCCGGGGTGACGTCGTGCTCGCGCGGGCGAACCCGTTGGAGGACCTCGACGTGCTGGCGAACCCGTCGACCGGGCTCGCGGCCGTGGTGCAGGACGGGGTGGTGTGCGTCCGGCGGTGACGACGGTGTTCCGGCCTGGTCCCCTGGCCGTGGAATTCCGGGCCAGAGGGGGCCTGACAGGTCCCCTCTGGGCGCCGGATCGGGCCTCGCGCGTCGTTAGCCTCGGTCGTGGATCGCAGCCACACCAGGAGGAACGCACCCATGAAGGCCATGTTCATCACCGCGTACGGCGACCCCGGCGTCATCGAGCCGGCCGAGGTCCCCGAGCCCGCCCCGGGGCCTGGTGAACTCAGTATCACCGTGTCCCACTCGGCCGTCGGGCTCGTCGATGCGATCATCCGCCGCGGCGAACTGGCCGACTACGACTACGCGCCACGACCGCCGGTGGTGCCCGGGCTCGAGGTGGCCGGCACCGTGCGCGCCGTGGGCCCGGGCGTCGAGCGGTTCGCCGTCGGCGACGAGGTGGCGACGCTGACCCTGCCGCGGATGGGCGGATACGCGGAGGTCACCGTCGCGCCCGCCGACCTGGTGGTGCCGCTGACGGGCACGGGTGTGAGCCGCGAACAGGCCGTCGCAGGGTTCGCGAACACGGTTACTGCGTACCTGTCCCTCACCGAGGCGGTGCGCCCGCCGGTCGGCGGCAAGGTGCTGGTGCACGGCGCGCTCGGCGGACTGTCGTCGGTCTACCCCGAGGTGGCGCGGCTGCTCGGGGCGAACGAGGTGGTCGGCACCGTGCGCCGGGCCGAGCAAATCGACGCGGCGCTCGCGCTCGGGTTCGACCGGGTGGTCCTCTCCGATGAATTCACCGAGGCGCTGGGAGACGAGCGGTTCACCGTGATCGTCGATCCGGTGGGCGGCGACGTGCGGCGGGCCTCGGTCGGCATGCTCGCACCGATGGGCCGGCTGCTCGCGGTCGGCAACGCGGGCGGCGAGCACGGCGCAGCGCTCGACTCGAACGCGGTGTGGGGCGGCAACATCGGCGTCGTCGGGTTCAACGTGGGCGGCTACCTGGCCGCCGACACCTCACCGGCCGTGCCTGCGGCGCGGGCGGTGCTGCCACTGTTCACCGAGGGGAAGATCAGCCTGCCCGTGACGACGCTGCCGTTCGCCGAGGCCCGCGAAGCGCACCGGCGGATCGACGCCCGCGAGGTAAGCGGGCGGCTGGTTCTCGCTTCGCTCTAGGCTCGGGCGCATGGAGCGGGACGACGAGCTGAGCGAGTTCCTGCGCTCGCGCCGCGCCCGGGTCACCCCGGCCGAGGCCGGGCTGGGTCCGGGTGCCGGCGTTCGCCGCGTCCCCGGCCTGCGGCGCGAGGAGGTCGCGCGGCTGGCCGGGGTGAACGTGGACTACTACGTGCGGCTGGAGCGCGGCCGCCGGATCAACCCGTCCGATTCGGTGCTCGACGCGGTGGCCCGCGCGCTGCGGCTGAACGCCACGGAGCGGGCGCACCTGTTCGCGCTGGTGCGCCCCGGGAGCACCAGCCCGGCGCGGCGCTCGGTTCCGCCCCAGCGGGTGCGGCCGTCGGTGCACCGGATCCTCGATGCCCACGAGCCGCTCCCGGCGATGGTCCTCGGCCGCCGGATGGACGTGCTCGCCGCGAACCGGCCGGCCCGCGCGCTGTACACGGACTGGGAAGCCCTGCCCGGACCGTCGCGCAACATGGTGCGATTTCTCTTCACCGACCCGGCGGCGCGCGGCGTGCTGGTGGACTGGGCGGGCAGCGCGACCGAGGCCGTCGCGCACCTGCGCCTCTACCAGGGCCGTTACCCCGCCGACCCGCTGCTGGCGGACCTGGTCGCGGACCTGTCGGCCGCGAGCGAGGACTTCCGCGACCGGTGGGCCGACCACGACGTGCACCAGCACACCCACGGAGCGAAGAGCTTCAACCATCCGGTGGCGGGCCGGTTCACCCTGGCGTACGAGCTGCTCGGTGTGCTGGACGACGCGGACCAGTTCCTCACGCTCTACACAGCGGAACCGGGCTCGGCGTCGGAAGCCGCGGTGCGTCACCTCCGCGCGGCGTCCATCGCGGATGCCTGAACGCGTTCGGCCCAGCCGTCAGCCGAGGCGGATCGTCGCGGATTCCGGGCCCGCGCTGACTTCCACCGCACCACGGCAGGCCGCGAGCCGCGCGTAGTCGGGCCCGGTGAGAACGACGATCGGCAACCGCAGGTCGTACAGTTCGGCGGCGACCCAGGCGCCGAGCATGAGGATGGCGTCGGGTTCGGTGAGGACGAGGGCGGCGGGCGCGGTGCCGCTGCGGATCTGCTCGGCCAGGACCGACGACGAGGAACTGGAGCCACGCGCCCGCGGCAGCACCACGACGCGGCCGGTGAGGGTGGCGCCGCGCTGGGGGTGGTGTTCGTCGACGATGCGGCCGGACAGGTCCGTGCCGCCCCAGAACGACAGGGGCGCGTCGAGCACGAGCGGCTCGCCGGTGGCTTCGCCGGGGAACACGGTGCGTCCGGTCAGCTCGCCCACAGCGCCTCGTCCCGCACGATCCGGCCGGCCCGCGCCGACGCGACGCATTCGGCGAGCGAGCCGAGGGCCACGTCCACGCCGATGTTGCCGGGCGCGTACCACGCCCATTTGCCGGAGTTCGTCATCGCCGTGCGCAGGCCGGCGTCGAGGATCGGCGTGATGTAGGTGCAGGTGTCGACGACAATCCGGGCCCCGGCGGAGCGCACGGTTTCCGCGTAACCGAGCCGATCGGCCTCCGCGAGCACGGCCCGGCTTGTGGTCACGTAGGCGCGCACGTCGTGGTGGAACGGCCCGCCGTCGGCGAGCAGAGCGGCCAGGCGCTCGAACTCCGTGAGCGAGAAGTGCGGCGTGCCCAGGCACAGCGCGTCGAGGTCCGTGCCGTGGGCGGTGGTCAGCTCGTCTCGGATGGCGCGCACCTGGTCCGCGTCCACCCCGTGCGTCACGAGGTCCGGCGACGCGACGGCCGCGAGATCCGGCGCCTCCGGCGTCACACCGACGACGTGGAACAGCCCCACTCCCCCGCTCGACGCCGCGGCGGCGCCGAACGCCTTCAGCTGATCCTCCGTCACGGTCGCGGGCACGCCGGTCAACACGGGTACCCCGCTGCCCGCGAGCCGGCCCGCGAGGTGGCCGAGCACGCCCCACGCCGCGTCCTCGCCCAGCAGCCGCCAGGACAGGGCCGCGCAATCGAGCCGGATCGTCGCGCGGCGGTTGTCGTCCCGGTGCAGGCCCGCGTCGGGCACGCGGCCGGTGATGGCGGCGCCGATGTCGAGGAAATCGCCGTAGCGGTCGGTGCGGGCGCCGAGCACGGAGTTGGCGAACACGATCGCGTTGGACTCCGCCCACGCCACGTGTGTGCCGAACGCCGGCCGGTGCGTGAGCTGGTACGGCGCGCAGGTCCACGTCGGCTCGCAGCCCAGCGCGGTGTAACCCGCCATCAGGCGGCGTGCGTTGGCGGTCGTTTCGGCATCGGCGTGCACGAGGTCGGGATGGCGCAGGTCGAGGGAGCCGACGTTGAGCGTGGTCGGCACGGCGACACGGCCGCCGAGCTCTCCGAGCCGTTCGACGAAGTCCAGGCCGGCCTGGCCGTGGTAGAGGCAGCCGTCGACGTGGGCGGACTCGACCGTCAGCAGCCGGGTGGCGCCCCGGACCTGCGCGAGCGCGATGACCATGCGCAGGCACAGTTTCGCCGCCTCGCCGTGCTCACCGGCGAGCATCGCGTTGTCCTCTTCGGACAGTTCGAGGTCAGCCACGCGCGAGGTCCCCGAGCGTCACGGGCTGCGCGATCGGCCGCGCCGCGACCCCGGCGAGGTCGGCGGCCGTCGGTTCACGGCCGCATTCGGCGGCGACGAGGCAGGCCGTCGCGTAGCCGCAGACTCGGCCCTGGCACAGACCCATCCCCGGCCGGGCGAGCAGCTTGACCGTCCGCGCGTCCGTGGCGCCCAAGTCCTCGACCGCGCTGCGAACAGTGCCGACGGACACCTCTTCGCACCGGCAGACCTGCGTCTCGGAGTCGAGCCACGTCTGCCATCCGGGTCGCACGGGGTGGGCCGCGTGCATCGCGTTGGCGAAGGCGCGCAGCGACTTTCGCTGCCGCAACAAGCGCGCGACGATGTCCCGGTTCGGCTCGGCACCCACCGTGGTGAGTGCCGCGTGCAGACCGGCCAGCTCACCCTCCACCAGCGACAGTGCGGAGCCGCCGACTCCGCAAACCTCACCGGCGAGGTAGACACGAGGCGTGGTGGCGCGCTGCTGGTCGTCCGCGACGGCGACGAGACTGCCGTCCGCGCCGAGGCGGGTTTCGCAGCCCAGTTGCAACGGGAGCTCCAGCTGGGGCGTGAAGCCGTAGCCGACGGCGACGGTGTCGCACGCGACCGTCCGCTCGCTGCCCGCCACGATCCGCCACTGCCGATCGAGCGAAGCGACCGTCACGCTCTCGACCCCGTCCGTGCCCTGGGCGGCGACGACCGCGGTGCGCATGAGGTACGGAACCCGTTGGCGCAGCAGTGTTTTCAGGTACCCGGCGCCTTCGGCGAGCTTTCCGGCGTTGGCCAGCACGGCCAGCGGTGACCGGGCGAACCCGGCGGGCGAACCGGCCTCGAACACCCCCGCCACCTCGGCGCCCGCCTCGACCAGCCCGGCGGCGACGGGCAGCAGGAACGGACCCGTCCCCGCCACCACGACCCGGCTCCCCGCGCGCACGCCGTGGCCCTTGAGCAGCGCCTGCACGCCACCGGCGGTGTAGACGCCTGGCAGCGTCCAGCCGGGAAACGGCACCTGCCGGTCGTACGCGCCCGTCGCCACGATCACCGTGCGGCAGGAGACCTCACCGCGGTCGGTGTGCACCGTGAAGCCGCCGTCCGTGCGCTCGACGTGCCAGATCGCGTGCCGCGTCCGGACGTCCACTCGGGACAGTCCCGCGCGCAGCCGCACGAGCGTCGGCCAGTCGTGGTGGCCCACGCCTTCGTCGCCTTCGCGGTGGCGCCAGAACTGCCCGCCCACGCGCGCGCCGGTGTCGACCAGCGTCACTCGCGCGCCGGCCGACGCGGCTGTCACCGCCGCGGCGAGCCCGGCCGGGCCGGCCCCGAGTACCGTGATCTCCGCCGCCTCAGCAGGAAAGCTCACCACGGCCCGCTCCTTCCTGCGGTTCGATGACGTCACCCGGCAGCACCTCGGTCAGGCACGCGCGCCGCCCCGGCTTGCCGTTCACCACGACCAGGCAGTCGAAACACACGCCGATCCCGCAGAACACCCCGCGCGGCGCGCCATCGCGGCGCGTCGTCCGCCAGGACCGGTGGCCTGCGGCGATCAACGCGGCGCCCACGCTCTGCCCGGCTTCCGCCACGATCTCCTGGCCCCGGAAGGAAAACTTCACGCGCTCGCTCACGCGACCTCCTCGAACCGGTCCGCCCGGAACGGCGTCAAGTCCAGCTCCGGCTTCACACCTGTGGCCACCTGCGCGATCAGGTGCCCTGTCGCCGCGGCCAAACCGATGCCCGCCCCTTCGTGACCGCACGCGTGCACCAATCCCGGCAGCCGCGGGTCCTCGCCGATCACCGGGAGGTGGTCCGGGCAGTACGGCCGGAAGCCGAGGTAGCTGCGCAGCAGGGAAACGTCGGCGAGGAAAGGGAAAACACCGATCGCCTGTGCCGCCAGCTTGCGCACCACGGGCAGCGAGAACTGCCGGTCGAAGCCGACGCGTTCGCGGCTCGCACCGATGAGCACCGTGCCGGCCTGCGTGCCCTCGACGACCACCGAAGTTTCCAGCCCGGCGTCGCCACTCGAGACGTTGGCGACGTAGTCGGCCGTGTAGACCTTGTGCCGGATCACGCGCGGCAGCGGTTCGGTGACCAGCACGAACCCGCGCCGCGGCAGCACCGGAATCGGGGCACCCGCGAGCTTCGAGACGTCCCCGCCCCACGTGCCCGCGGCGTTCACCACCCACGGCGCGGAGAACTCGCCGGCCGACGTGAGCACCCCGCCGACCGAACCATCGGCCCGGCGCCGGAACGCCCGGACCTCGACCCCCGGGTGCAGCTCGGCGCCGAGCCGACGCGCTTGACGCAGAAGCGAAGCGGCCGCGAGCATCGGCTGCACCTGCTTGTCCTGCGGGTAATACGCGCCGGAAGCGACGTCCGGCGTCAGGTTCGGCTCCAGCTCGGCGACCTCGGCCGGTGTCAGGTCGTCGACCGAGACACCCCGCGCGCGCTGCTCCGCCGCCAGCTCCGCCAAGCCCCGGGCGGCGTCCGCGGACTGCGCCACGACCACGCCACCCTTGTGTTCCAGCTCCAGCGAAGCGGGCCCGAACTCCTCCCCCAGCCGGGCCCACAGCCGGATCGACAGCAGCGCCAGGTCGAGCTCCGGCCCGAGCTCCTTGTCCGACACGAGGATGTTGCCCTCGCCGCCGCTGGTCGTCCCGCCGGCGACACCGCCGCGGTCGAGCACCGCGACGCGCAGGCCCGCGGCCGCGCAGTAGTAAGCGCACGCCGCCCCGACCACTCCGGCGCCCACGACGACCACGTCGGGGGACCTTCCCGTCGCCACCATGGCCAGTAGTATGTCACATTGCACAATGCCAGGACGTGCGGTTCCCCACGCCGGCCAGTCGCGCCGGGCGCCCAGATGCACCGTTGGTCGCGCTCAACGCACCCCATCTGGCGCCGCCTCAGCGCAGTACGGCGCATCCCAGGTCTCCGAGGAGTCCCACGCCTGCTGGCGGCCGATCGTCGCAGCGATGGCACCGATGACGAACGAAGAACTCGCCGACGTCTCCGCCATCCTGCGCCGCATCGATCGCCACCTCAAGGCCGAACACCACGGCCCACAATGAAACACGGGACGCCGTCAGACACCGACCGGTCCGGCCCGACGGGCAGAGCACCCCCGGTACAAACAGCAGCTACGGGCCTGCGGCCCGCCCGACAGCAAGACGAACCATGCGACGAGCGGAGCATCCGACAACGCTACGAGCGAATTCGGAAGCTCACACCCCGCATGATCGATGACCCGCGCACACTGGGGAGAGCCGCCCTCATCGTCCGAGTCGCCCTCGCTCGCCGACATCAGAGAGGTTGACCTTCAACGCCGGAACCCAAGCAGTGCCTGGCGCTCTGCGAGGTGAACTAGAAGCGCGTCCTAAAAATTCCCAGTCAGACCTTGCAGCACTAGTCCAGCCAGGGCAACAATTGAGCCAATCGGGCCGAATCTGCAACGCCGGGCTTCACCTAGGGTAGCCACAACCTCGGCATTTGGTTGTAACCAGTCAGTTGCTCTTACACAGTGCAATGGCGTTTGCAACACTTGATCGTTGCACAGGATACCCCAAGTAACAGATCGAGTTTCGCGAGGGGACAATGGTCGAATCAGCAAATCGAGAGAAGACACAACCGATCGAGGTCTTTTTGGAAGTTGACCCCCAGCAAGGTTCCGGCGACTTGGCTCCCCGAAAATCTGCGCCCGAGGACTTCAGGAAGCGCGCCTCTGAAATCACTGCCTGCGTCGAAGAGGTCGCGAACGAATTCCGATCAAAGCTAGGCGAACTGATGAATAAATCTGCTGACAAAAGCTGGAATGTCAATGCTATCGAGATCGGGTTCGGCATTACAGTTCAAGCCGAGACGGGAATCCTGATCGCCAAAGCATCCGCTGGCACGAATTTTTCGGCCAAGTTGACGTTCAAAGCCTCAGCGGAACTGCCATGACGTTCGCGATCGGCCGACTTTCCAACGCCAAAGGAGAACTCGGAACCGTATTTGCCGCATCCGATCGGCGAGCATTAACAGCCTTCCATTGTGTCGGCGATCGCGCCAGTGGAAAGGTGACATCGCGTCGCGTAATTTGCACCTGGGAAGTCGGTCAAAGTAGAGCAATAGTTGAAGAATTCGATGTCATTAATGATGTCGCCGTCCTTCTCCTTGACCGCACGCTTCCCGCAGGTTTAGACGCAATACCCCTCACTCGAGAGGTGAATGAACACGCGAGATTCATGGCACCAGGTGCACCCGCAGATATTGAAGGTGTCTTCACTTATGCCGCCTCGGGCTCGATCACGCGAGTTGACGCTCGACGCACCGAGGACGGGGCGTCCGTAATCCAGCTTTCCAGCGTGGATTCGATAGCGGGTCTTTCGCTTCACGGATTAAGCGGCGCGCCGGTGCTTGTCGGACACCCACAGAAAGCGGTAGGCGTTGTACGCTGGAATCCTCGACGTATCAACGAGCCAACCCTCGCCGCCGGAGCGGCGATCTTTGCTACCCCCTCCGCAGTAATCCTGGATCGTTGGCCGAAGCTTGATCCAATCACAGGACTAGATCAACTTGACCTCAAAAAGGTTTTCCAGCAACTAGTCAGGAGACATAAATCAAGAAGCTTGACTTCATTCTCGGAGGAATTACTAAAATTCTTAGTAAGATGCGGAATTGGCCTCGAGGTAGATGATCTGAGAATCAAAGCAGACGCCAAGGGGCGGCATAATTGCATGATCGAGATTGAACAGAGCGCAGTAGTTATCGAACTGAGCACAGACCTTCGAAACGACGGAGAGATCAAGTCTGGCGAGTGGCAGTTGAGTCGCCAACTTGCGGCATATTCTCGATCGAGCGAACGCCGCTATATTGGATTGCTCACTGATGGCGCGATATGGTACCTCTACCATCGTTTCGATGGCAGGCTTCGGCGAGTCAATGAGGCAACTCTGACAATAGATCCCACTTCGTCGACTCCCGAACAGTTACAGTCATGGCTTGAAGCGTTATTGTTAACCGGAAAGCAACTTCCGCCAACCCCCGTAGAAATCGTACGTAAACTGGGTGCCACAAGCCCGTCTTATGCGCTAGACAAAACCGAACTCAACGCAATCTACCAAAGAAGTAAGAAGACGCCCGCTGTCAAGGTAAAGCGAGCCATGTGGGCCAATCTACTTACGACTGCGGCGGGAACCAATTTCACCGATGATGACAATCTCTTTGTCGACCACACGTTTCTGGTTGTTATGGCCGAAATAATTGGCCATTCCGTCGTAGGACTCAACCCCGAGGACCCATCAATTAGCGCCGAAACAATTGTTTCCGGCTCACTATTTAGTGAATCACAGATTAACGGGGTCGTAGAGGCGGACTTCTTTGACTGGATAGCCCAGGTGCCTGGCGGTGAGCGGTTCGTAAAAGACCTCGCGGAACGGATCGCTCGCTTCGCTTGGGGTAAAGTTGAGCACGATGTACTGAAGGTGCTATATGAATCAATTATCCCCCAAGAAGTACGGCATCAATTGGGAGAGTACTACACTCCGGACTGGCTCGCCGAAGAGATCGTTGATCACTGCGTTTCTGCACCGCTTTCGGACCGAGTACTCGACGCGAGTTGCGGAAGTGGCACCTTCCTCTTTCATGCAGTTCGAAAGTACACAGCCGCCGCCATCGATGCTGGTATGCCAGATTCAGATATCGTTCGGCAGGTGGGCAAGCATGTAATTGGATTCGACGTGCATCCGGTTGCAGTCACGCTTGCACGAGTAACGTACCTGCTAGCCATAGGAATGCAGCGACTCCGGGCACGTGGTCGGCCGGCCTTTGCTATCCCAGTTTATCTAGGCGATTCGCTTCATTGGGGCCAAGAGTCCACTTTGTGGTCGAACAATAGACTAAACATTCCTACGGAACTTGACCATCGAACCTTCCTCAATGACCCGGACCTACTCGCAAGCAACGAGGGTACGCCACATCTGACGTTTCCCGATTCGATTGTTGCCCATGCAGATCGATTCGATCGCCTAGTGAACGAACTCGCAGATTTGGCTACCGATAGACCACGTAAGAGCACGACACCTTCGCTCTATGCGATCTTCAAACGTTTCGAAATTGAGGACGAAACTGATCAGTCGGTTATCGAGAAAACTTTCAAATCGATGTGCCAGCTACACGATGATGAGCGAAATCACATATGGGGCTACTACGTCCGCAATCTTGCGCGCCCCGTCTGGCTGTGCCGCCCCGAAAATCGAGTGGATGTCCTGATTGGCAATCCTCCTTGGCTTGCATATCGGTACATGACAAAGATGCAAAAGGCGTCCTTTAGATTGATGTCGTCGGAGCGCGGTCTATGGTCGGGCGCGTCCGTTGCAACCAGTCAAGATTTGTCTGGACTCTTTGTAGCGCGCTGCATCGAGCAATATCTCCGGATCGAAGGTCACTTTGGCTACGTAATGCCACTTGGCGTACTGTCGCGGCAACAATACTCAGGCTTCCGTACTGGAAACTTCTCAACAAGCTCTGACATTGTAGGCGTTGACTTCGACCAGCCCTGGGATCTTCACCAGATTAAGCCGTCATTCTTTCCACAATCAGTAGGCGTCGTATTTGGAAGACGCGGTAAGAACACTTCGGACAGTTCTTCCTTACACAAGCGAGCCGAGACTTGGAGCGGACGCTTTGCCACCAAAACTGCAAGCCTCATCGAGGCGCGTCCCCGTATTTCACGCACGATAAGCGAACAATTACGGGTCGGCCAGGAATCCAGGTACAAGAATAGCTTTACTCAAGGGGCAGCTGTCGTGCCAAGGTTTCTTTTCTTGATCGACGAGGACGTGGCGAGCCCGCTGGGATCCGGAGAAAATCGGCAGACGGTCCGTAGTAGTCGAAGTTCATCTGAAAAACCACCTTGGAAGACACTTCCTGGACTTCGTGGAAGTGTGGAGCGCGAATTCATACGGTCGGTATATCAGGGCAACGCCATCCTGCCATTTCGTTGCCTTACCCCGAATAAGATGATTGTACCTTGGGACGGGAAAAGGCTTCTAGGTGGCGATGACGAGAGGCTCGACACGCACCCCGGGCTTGCCAAATGGTGGCGGTCTGCAGAGAAGGTCTGGCGAATGCATAGATCAAATGAGGACCTCACCTTGCTCGAGAACTTCAACTACCGGAATAAGATCTCGCAGCAGCTACCAATCGCAAGGCAGCGAGTTGTCTACAACAAGAGTGGAGCATATCTAGCGGCCGCAATAGTAACCGACGACACCGCGATTATTGATCAGCAGCTATACTGGGCTGTGATCGAAGATCACAATGAGGCCCTGTTCCTGACTGCAATTTTGAATTCAAACACCGTAACTCTGATGGTTCGCCCCTTACAAGCTCGAGGGGAACATAATCCGCGCGACTTTGCGAAGACAATATTTCAGCTGCCGATCCCACTCTATAGCCCAAAAAACGCCGAACATCTCAGACTTGTGGATCTGGCCAAGCGGGCAGAGTTGGTGGCCCGCGATACGCCATTGGCGTCGATTCGATTTGAAGCGCTACGTCGAAGAGTTCGCGAAGCACTTATCAGAGATGGCGTAGCTGCCGAGATCGACGAAATCGTAAAGAAGTTGCTTTCCTAGCCGATCAACTCGCCCGCTGGTATTTATGAGTTTTAGGCGCTAAGCGCCGAATGAGCTAGTACTTGCAGGAATCGTGCACCGTCCGTCGCTCTTCCAATGTCAGGTCTGGCCACGCCTCCCGCGCCCGGCGATATCGACATTCGCCAGCGGCGGCGGAACGGCGGTAAACTCTGCGCGCAGCCGCTGTTCACGCTCTGCGAGTGTTCGGCGGACAGTCTGCCACTCGGCCGTGGTCAGCTCGCCCGGCGTGGCCCACAATGCGGCCAGTTCGTCGCGCTGCTGCTCGACAGACTGAAGCGCCGCAATGATCTCGTCTCGGCGCTGCCCGTGCTCGTCGGCCACAATCGCGTTGAGGAACTCGGACTCGTCCAACTCCTCGAACAACCGACGCACGACCTCTTTCTCTGTCAGTTCAAGCATGACGCCGACACAGGAGCTGCCGGCACCGTTCGGATGGCACGTCAGTTAGGGCACGGGGGGGCACTGGTTCACCATTCGTCCGTTTCCCACGATGCCGCATCGCTCCTGCCAACGGAGCGGAGCAGACCCCGCACACCGCAAGCCCCGCTCGTGAGCAGGTACCGGCGACCCGTTGCCTGCCCGGTGTGCGCGGCACCGATCTCGTACTCGCCCCCGTCTTTTCGTCGCACAGTCCGAGGCTGAGACAGCTTCAACCGGCAAGCTCGCCAGATGTCCTCACTGAGATGCGCTCCCACTCACCACGATGCGCCCCTGATGCACCCGGTACCCGGCGATGGTGGGGTTGGTGACCATCTTTGCGGACGATGTTGGCGTAGAACGCGCCGCCCTAACACCACGCAGCACGCGCTATCTCGGTCATGTCCACGACCGTCACCAACGGCAGCCATGCCCTGACCAGTGCCAACCCTGTCGTCGTCACCCATGCCAACGACAGTAGGTCAACAGAAGATCGGTCGCCAACGCCACATGGGGGCGCTTGAAGCCGTTCAGCAGCCGGCCGGCTTGAGGACGAAGTCCGCGGTCACCGCCTGTCCCTTGACCAGTTTGACGCTGCGCGCCTGCGGCTGCCAGCCGTCGCGTGCCGCGATGAGCGTGAGCGGGTTGTTCCGGCGGTCGAGCCACAGCGTGTAGTGGCCCGAGGCGTCGGTCTTGAGCGTGTAGCTCGCCGCCCAGCTGTCGACCTGCACGGTCACCGCGGCGAGCGGACCGGCCGTAGCGCCGCAGCGTGCGCCCGTGACGGTGCCGGTCAGCTTGCTCCAGGTGGCCGGCGGCTTCACCGTGAACGACACGGGGATCGCGGCCACCGCCTTCGGCACCTGCGCCCCGACGACCAGCTGCGCCGTGTACGTGCCCGGCTGCGTGATCGCCGCGACGTTCGCGTCGAGCGTCACCGTGAAGGTCGCCGTATTGCCCGGCGCGATCGTGGTTACCGACGGCGTGGTCGACAGCCACGGGATCGACACGTATTCCCCGCATTCGCCGTAGCCCGGCAGCAGCAGGTCGTGGCTGGTCGGGTTGAAGCTCGCGTTCGCCGAGCCGCCGATGCGGTAGAACCCGCAGGTGCTCCCGCCGCGGAACAGCGTCTCGTTCGAGTTCGGCAGCGCCGACCACTGGTTGGAGGCCGGGTCGTACGCGTAGCCGGCGTTGGTGAGCTCGCCGTCGGCGATGCCGCCCGAGAGCAGCAACTGTCCATTCGCGACGGTCGAGGCCGAGCCCCACATCTGCACCGGCAGGTCGGCGACGCGCGACCACGTGCCCTTCTCGACGTCGAGCTTATACGCGGTCTTCAGGTTGTCGAAGCCGCTGACGCCGCCGGCGCAGTAGATCGAGCCAGCGATGGTGCCGCAGTTGGTCCAGCCGATCGGCGCGGGCAGCGCCGGGCCCGCCGACCACTTGTCCACGGCCGGGTCGTAGACCTGCACCCGCGTGACACCGCAGTTGCCGCCGTCGCAGCCGCCGACCACGTAGATCCGCCCGCCGGCCACGGCGACGCCCATCGCGGAGGTGGCCGTGGGCATCGGCGCGCCCGTGGTCCACGTGTCGGTGACGGTGTCGTAGATGTCGGTGTTCGTCACGGGGATGCTGCCGTCGGCCCAGCCGCCAGTCACGTAGATCTTCGTGCCGACAGCCGCCACCGCGGGGGTTTCCCGCGGAGTCGCGAGGTCGGCGATCGGCGTCCACACGAGCGTGCCCGGGTCGTAGACGAAGTTCTTGGTCGTCAGCTCCGCGCCGTTGAGGCCGGTGAAGGAGTAGACCTTCCCGTTCACGGTCGCCACGCCGTTGTCCATGATCTTCGTCGGGTAGTCGGCCACGGTCTGCCACGCGTCACCGGCCGCCATGGTCTCGGCGGGCGCGGCCTGCTTCACGTGCCCCAGCAACGGTCCCGTGCTGAAGTCGCCCTTGATCCGCTGCAGCGGCGCCGAGGGCGCCACGGCCGGGGTGAACGCGCCGGACGACGGGTTCAGCCGCACGTCCACGGGTGCCGTGCCGGTGTTGCGCACCTTGACGCTCGCGGTCGCCTTCCCTTGCCACGCCACGGTTTTGTTCACGGCCGCGCTGGTCACCTCGAGCTGGCCGGCGTCGAGCAGGAAGTCGGCCGGGGTCGCGGCGTCGGGCGCCACCACGGTCTTCTGCGTGCCTGGCACGAAGTTCGTCGCCGACGCGGTGACCGGGTGGCTGCCGGTGACGCCGGAGAAGAACCAGTACGAACCGTCGGCCTGCGTCGTCGCCCCCTCGCCGGGCCGGTCGACGCTGTCCACCGACGCCCCGCCGAGCGCGGCGCCGGTCACGTGGTCGTGCACCGTGCCGGTGACGAGCCCGCCGGGCACGACGTCGCACGCGTGGTCGCCGATCAGCACGTCGTCGACCTGCCACCAGAAGCCGAACAGCTGGTCGCGGTAGTGGAAGCGGACCTGCACGGCCTTCTTGCCCGCCGCGCCCGGCAGTGGCACGACCTGCGTCGACGGCCCGGCCAAGGTGTCGCTGCCGTGCTGCCACACGGTGGTCCAGGTGGCGCCGCCGTCGGTCGTGAAGTCCACGGCCGCCTGCTGGCCCTGCGTGCCCTGGTAGTCGCCGGCGAAGCGCACGGTCGGGTTCGCCGTGCCGCTCAGGTCGACGACGGGGCTGACCAGCGACGTGTCCTGGTCACCGCCGATCGAGTTGCTGTCCACAGTGGCGAACGCGCCGCTGCCGCCGGTGTAGTTGTCGCGGCCGGCGGGGTTGTCGAACGCCCACGTGGCCGCGCCGTCGCCGAGGTTGTTCACCACCTGCCACGTCGAGGGCGCCTCGAAGTCCTGCGTGTCGCCCGTGAAGCGGTTGGCGTAGCCGGGCGCGCCGCAGGTCACGGGGTCGACGGTCACGACCGCGTCGTGCGTGGCGGCGGTGTCGCCGACCGGCACGGACTCGGAGCCGGGCAGGTATCCGGGGTAGTCCGGGTCGACCTGCACGGAGTAGGTCGCGTCCTCGGGCACGGTCATCGAGTACCGCCCGGTGAGCGGATCCGTCTGCACGGCCGTGGTCGGCTGCCCGCCGACCTGGACGTGCGCGGCCACCGGCCAGCCGTGGCCACTGCCGTCGCGCACGGTCCCGCTCAGCTGCACGGAAGGCACGGACGCCAGCGTGAAGTCGGCGGTCGCGGTTTTGCCGGCCTCGACGGTCACGCCGTCGACAGTGGTGTCGCGGTAGGAGAACTTGCCCGCGGTCACGGCGTAGGTGCCCACAGGCACGCCCAGCGTGTAGTGGCCCTCGGCGTCCACCGTGGTGGCGAGGTCACCCGCCTTCACCTGCGCACCGGCCAGCGGCGCCCCCGCGGCGTCGCGGACCGTGCCGGAGACGAGACCGGTCGCGCCGGGCGTGAAGGCCGAGATCCCGCGCGGCGTGCCCTGGCCCGTCGGCCCGTCGAAGCCGGGGCCGGCCGTGCAGAGGTACGCCGGGGCGCAGGTGCCGTTGGCGCCTTCGGTGACGTCGTTGAAGGTTGCGCCGGAGCGGTACGGCAGCGCGTTCGGGTAGGTGCCCGCCGCAGGCGTGCCGGCCAGCGCGTAGGCCGCCGCCACGATCGGCGACGACGCGCTCGTGCCACCCGCGAGACCCCACGCGCCGTGCACGAACACCGCGACGCCGGTGGCGAGGTCCGCGACCGCCGAGACGTCGGCGATGGTCCGGTTGGCACAGCCGGAATCCGTCTGCGCCGGGGGCTTCTGCTCGTACGCGGAACAGCCGCTGCCGGTGCCGGACCACACCGTCTCGCGCCAGCCGCGGGCGTTCGCGTCGCGGTAGAGCGAGGTGCCGCCGACCGACGTCACGTGCGGCGAGGCTGCGGGGAACTGCGGCCCGTAGCCGTAGTCGCCCGAGCTCGCGGTGACCACGACGCCGGGGTGGTCGTAGTAGGCCTCGTCGAGGTCGAGCTCGGCCGGGTCCTCATCGGCGCCGTAGCTGTTGGACACGAACTTCGCACCCATCGCGACGGCTTGGTTCACCGCGGCGCCCATGTTCGGCACCAGCGAGTCGTCGGCCTCGACGAGCAGGATGTGGCAGCGCGGGCAGACGGCCGAGACCATGTCGAGGTCGAGCATCGTCTCCTGCTGCCAGCCCGTGTTCCCGGCCGGGAAGTCCTGGCCGCCGCGCTGGTCCACGCGCGTGAAGCAGCCGTTCGCGACCGTGCACGGGGGCAGGCCGAACTGCGCGCGGTACACGCTCATCTCGGCTTCCGCGTCGGGGGTGTCGTAGGCGTCGACGATCGCGACCGTCATCCCGTCGCCGCCCGTGGCCGTCGGGAGCTCGTACGCGCCGGCGAGGTCCGCTGGGCCGTAGCCCTGCGGCGCCGCGGCGCGCTGCATCCCGTGCGCGTCGCCGCGGAACAGCGCGAAGCACGTGACCTCACCGGGTTTCGGCTGCTCCGGGCACGCCTTGCGCCCGACGACCGGCGCCACCGGGGCTGCAGCGGCGCCCGGCGCGGCCTGAGCCGCGGCGGGCACCACGGCGAACGCGACCACCGCCAGGAGGAACGTGAGGAGGATCTTCAGTGCCGCTTTGGCGAACGACATGCGCGTCCCTTTCGCTGACGAACCGCGGTCGGCTGCTCACCCGACGTCGCGGATTCTGTCAGCGCTCCCGGCGTGAACGATCACGTCGGAACGGACAGAAAGCCAGACAGGATCAGGGTTTTCCCGGTGTCCGGGACCTCCGCCCGGCGAAGAGAGCAATGGTTCAGACCATAAGGAGCAGCGCGTTCGCGATCCCTCGCGGCGGTGGACAACGACGAGACAAGGCATGATCACGCGGACGGGCCCGGAGAGAGGACGACGAGGCATGCGGATGGACCTGACGCGGTGGACGGTGCGGGCGACCGGCGACCTGGGCGAGGTGCCCGCCGAGCTCGTGGAGACGCTGCGCGCCGGGGTTCCGGCGACCGTACCCGGCTCGGTGCACACTGACCTGCTCGCCGCCGGGCTGATCCCCGACCCGTACCTCGACCGCAACGAGGACCTCGTGCAGTGGATCGGGCTCACGGACTGGCGCTACGAGACCGAGTTCGACCGTCCGGACGGCCCTGGCGCGGTCGCGGTCGCGTTCGACGGCCTCGACACCGTCGCCAAGATCGAGCTCAACGGCCGCGTGCTCGGCGAGACCGAGAACATGCACCGCTCCTACCGTTTCCCGGCCGGTGAGCTGCGGTCCGAGGGCAACGAACTGTCGGTCACCTTCGCCTCCGCCGTGCGCTATGCCCGCGCGCGGGCCGAGGCGCACCCGCTGCCGCGCACCAACGACGGCGAGCCGTCGAACTTCATCCGCAAGATGGCCTGCAACTTCGGCTGGGACTGGGGCCCGTCGCTCGTCACCGCCGGCCTCTGGCGCCCGGCGCGCCTGGAGGTCACCACGGGCCGGCTCGCGTCGGTCCGGCCGGTGATCACGGTCGACGGCACCGACGGCGTGGTCACGGTCCACACCGAGGTCGAGGGCGAAGGCACCGTGCACATCCGTGTGGCCGGCGTCGAGGCGGCCGGCGACACCGCGCGCGTGCCGTCGCCCGAGCTGTGGTGGCCGCACACGCTCGGCGAGCAGCCGCTGTACCCGCTGGAGGTGACCCTCGAGGCCGCCGACGGCACCGTGCTCGACACCTGGACCCGCGAGATCGGCTTCCGCACCGTCGCGCTCGACACCATCGACGGCGCGTTCACCCTGTCGGTCAACGGCACGCCGCTGTTCGTCCGCGGCGCCAACTGGATCCCCGACGACTGCTTCCCCCACCGCGTCGACGCGCAGCGCTACGCCCGCCGCATCGAGCAGGCGAAGGACGTGAACATCGACCTGCTGCGCGTGTGGGGCGGCGGGATCTTCGAAAGCGACGAGTTCTACGCCGCGTGCGACCGCGAAGGCGTACTCGTGTGGCAGGACTTCCTGTTCGCCTGCATGCCGTATCCCGAGGACGTGCTGGCCGACGAGGTCGAGGCCGAGGCGCGCGAGAACGTGGTCCGCCTCGCGCCGCACCCGTCGCTGGTGCTGTGGTGCGGCAACAACGAGAACTACCTCGGCTGGTTCCACTGGGACTGGCAGGAGCGCCTCGCCGGGCAGCCGTGGGGAGCGACGTTCTACGAGAAGCTGCTGCCCGCGGTCGTCGGCGAGCTGGACCCGACGCGGCCGTACGTGCCGGGCAGCCCGTGGGCGCTCTCGCCGGAGCGCGACGCGCTGGACCCCGACTACGGCTGCCAGCACGTGTGGGACATGTGGAACGAGCGTGACTACCTCGGCTACCGCGACACCGTGCCGCGGTTCGTATCCGAGTTCGGCTGGCAGGCGCCGCCGACCTGGGCCACGCTGACCCAGTCCGTGCACGACGAGCCGCTCGCCGCCGACTCCCCCGGTGTGCTGCACCACCAGAAAGCCTTCGACGGCAACGGAAAGCTCGCCCGCGGGCTCGCCCCGCACTTCGCCGAGCCGAAGACGTTCGACGACTGGCACTTCCTCAACCAGGTCAACCAGGCGCGCGCGATCCGCCTGGCCGTGGAGCACTACCGCTCGCACGCGCCGCGCTGCATGGGCGCGATCGTGTGGCAGCTCAACGACTGCTGGCCCGTCACGTCGTGGGCCGCGATCGACGGCGCCGGCCGGCCGAAGCCGCTGTGGTACGCGCTGCGCGAGGTCTACGCCGACGAACTGCTCACGATCCAGCCGCGCCCCGAAGGCCTCACGGTCTTCGCGCTCGGCTTCGCGCCGGAGACGGTCGACGTGCGGCGGATGTCCGTGACCTGCGAGGAGCTGGCGTCGGCCCCGGTCGCACCCGGCACCGCGCTGGGCCCCGAGTTCGCGGCCGGCGACCCGGCGCGCGAGTTCCTCGTGGCCGACGCCGGCGACGAGCGCGCGTTCTGGTTCTTCGCCGAGGACAAGGACATCGCTTACCCCCAGGCCGAGTTCACGCAGTCCGTCACCGGCTTCGACGGCGGCTACGAGGTCACCGTCGTCGCCGACACGCTCATGCGCGACGTCTGCCTGTTCCCCGACCGCCTCGCCGCCGACGCGACCGTGGACTTCGCCCTCGTGACGCTGCTGCCCGGCGAGTCGGCGACGTTCACCGTCGAGACCGAAGCCACGCTCCAGCCGGGTGCGCTGACGTCGGCTCCGGTGCTGCGCTGGATCGAGTGAGCCACCGCGCCCCAATGTGGCATTGGTTGCGTTGAGCGCACCCAATGTGGCGTTCGGTGCGTTGAGCGCACCGAACGCCACATTGGGGCGCTTGGATGACTGCCCTACGCGAGCAGTTCGGCCAGCAGTTCCGGGTCGACGTTGCCGCCGGAGATCACCGACACCGTCTTGCCGCCCGGCAGCTCGCCGGCGTGGTGCAGGAACGCGGCGGTGGCCGTCGCGCCGCTCGGCTCGGCCACGATCCGGGCCCGGCGGGCCAGCACGCGCGTGGCGTCGCGGATCTCGTCCTCGGTCACGGTGACGATGCCGTCGAGCACGCTCTGCAAGTGCGCGAAGGTCAGGTCCGACGGCTGGGCGCGCAGGCCGTCGGCGATCGTGCGGGCGCGCTGCTCCATCGGCCACTCGACGCGGCGGCCGGCGCGCAGGCTCTCGGCGGTGTCGCCGGCCAGCTCGGGCTCGACGGCGATGACCTTCGCGCCGGGGCACAGCGCCTTGATCGCCGTGCCGACGCCGGAGGCGAGCCCGCCGCCGCTCACCGGCACGAGCACGGTGTCGACGTCCGGCAGGTCGGTGGCGATTTCCAGGCCCGCGGTGCCCTGCCCGGCGATCACGTCGGGGTGGTCGAACGGCGGGATGTAGGTGAGCCCGCGCTCCTTCGCCAGCGCCGACGCGACCGGCTCCTGCTCGGCGATCGGCACCTCGATCACCTCGGCGCCCCAGCTTCGAGTGGCCTCGACCTTGAGCCGCGGCGCCACGTCCGGCACCACGATCACGGCGGGGATGCCGAAGGCGTTCGCGGAGTAGGCGACCGCCTGCGCGTGGTTACCGCTGGAGTACGAGACGACGCCGCGTGCGCGCTGCGCGTCGTCGAGTGAGGCGATCGCGTTGTACGCGCCGCGGATCTTGAACGCGCCGATCTGTTGCAGGCTCTCGGGTTTGAGCCACAGCTCGCCTTCGGCCCAGTGCTGGCGCAGCAGCGGCGTGCGCACGGCGTGGTCGGCTATCCGCTTCGCCGCGGCCTCGATTTCGGAGATCGTCACCAATCGCATGTGGTGAGTATGTCAGGAAAGTGTGAGTCATAGTCCATCCATTGTGGACGGTCAACGTGTCCTCGCTCACGGATGGGCAACGCGGGGAGTTCCTCGCGCGCCTTACTCGTTGAACACCGCGGGGGAAGTCGCCGGGTACTAGTAGATCGGGATCATGAGTCAGCAGCGGGAAAAGACATCGGAGCAGGGCGAAAAGAAGAGCTTCCGCCCGGCGCAGGTGGTGGCGACGGCACTGGCAGCCGTCACGGCCGCATTGCTGGGTTCGACGCTGGGCGTGGCGGGGACAGTCGTGGGGGCCGGGGTGGCGAGCGTGATCACCACGGTCGGCGCCGAGCTGTACCTGCGTTCGCTGCAGCGCACGCGCGAGGCCGCGCTGAAGGCGCGCGCCGTGCTCGTGACGGCGGGGCAGCGCAAGGGGAGCAAGTCCGGGCTGTCGCCGGTGGACGACCCGGCGCAGATGCCGACCGTGCTTCTGCCGCTCGACCCGTCGGAGATGCCGACGGTGCGGATCTCGAAGCTCTCCGGGCCGGAGCAGCCGGAGCCGGAGGAATCCTTCGCCGACAAGCTGCGGAAGCTGCGCTGGCCGATCATCATCGGGACGAGCGTGGTCGCCACCGCCGTGGCCATCGGCATCTCGGTCGTGGTCGAGCTGGCCGGCGGGCCCGGGCCCGGTTTCGTCCGCCACGACCCGGGCACGAGCCAGCACCAGCAGCAGGACGAGAACACCAACCCGCCCGCGACGTCACAGAACAGCCCGCCGCCCAGCGAGACCGAGTCGAACACCCCGCCGCCCTCGACCTCGTCTTCGAGCACGTCGACCAGCGAAAGCCCGACGTCTTCAAGTAGCTCGGACAGCGCCCCGCCGCCGTCGAGCACAGGTGGGGCGCCGTCGACCACGCCGAGCGCGCCGCAGACGAAGGGCGCGCCGTCTGCGACCCCCAGTCCCTAACCGAGCTGGGACTTGAGCGCCTGCGCGGCTGCCTTCGGGTCTTCCGCGTCGGTGATCGCGCGGACCACGACGATCCGTGTCGCGCCGGCCGCCAGCACCTCCGGCAGGCGTTCCGTGTCGATGCCGCCGATCGCGAACCACGGCCGGTCGGTACCGGTTTTCGCGGTCGCGCGCACGAGGTCCAGGCCCGGCGCGTACCGGCCGGGCTTGGTCGGCGTCGGCCAGCACGGGCCGGTGCAGAAGTAGTCCACGCCGTCCTCGGCGGCCGCCGCCGTGGCCTGCTCGATCGAGTGGGTGGAGCGGCCGATCACCACGTCGTCGCCCAGGACGCGGCGCGCGAGCGGCACGGGGATGTCGTCCTGACCCAGGTGCAGCACGTCGGCGCCCACGGCGAGCGCGACGTCGGCGCGGTCGTTGACCGACAGCAGCGCACCGTGGCGCGCGCACGCTTCGGCGAGCACCTCGAGCGCCGCGATCTCCTGCGCGGCCTCGAGCGGGGCGCCGTTCGTCTTGTCCCGCAGCTGCACGATGTCGACGCCGCCGGCCAGCGCCGCGTCGATGAACTCGGCGAGGTCGCCGCGCGACGAGCGGGCGTCGGTGCACAGGTACAGCCGCGAATCGGCCAGGCGGGTGCGGATCTGTGATCCGGTCAGGGCGGGCATGGCGGGGACGTTACCCGCGCGCTACGGTGGGGTGGTCCGCACGGGAGCCCGAGGCACGGGCTGAGAGGGAGCTGCCGCTCCGACCGTGGAACCTGATCCGGGTCATGCCGGCGCAGGGAGCGTGATTCCATGAGTGAGACCCTCACCATCGTCGGCGGTGGTGTCATCGGCCTGTCCACGGCTTGGCGCGCGGCGGCCCGAGGCCATCGCGTCACGGTGGTCGATCCGGCCCCCGCGCGCGGTGCGTCCTGGGTGGCCGGCGGCATGCTCGCGCCGGTCACGGAGGCGTGGCCGGGCGAGGAGCACGTGCTCAGCCTTGGCGAGGAGTCGCTGCGGCGCTGGCCCGCGTTCGCGCGGGACCTCGCGGCGGAGGGCACGGACCCCGGGCTGGCTTCGCACGGAACGATCGTGGTCGCGTTCGACAGCGCCGACGCCGGGCATCTCGACATCCTCGCGGAGTACCTGGCCTCGCTGGGCCGCGACGTCGAACGGCTCACCGGGCGGGCGGCGCGGCGGCTCGCGCCGGGCCTGGGTGCGGTGCGCAGCGGGCTGCACGTGCCGGGCGACCTGGCTGTCGACAATCGGAAGCTGCTGACGGCGCTGCTCTCCGCGTGCGCGAAGCGGGGAGTTGAGTTCTCGGCGTCGCGGATTGCTTCGCTCGACGATGTGACCGGTCCCGTCGTGCTGGCTGCCGGCGCGTGGACGGGCAAGCTGCACCCGCTGCTGGCCGACGCCGTGCGGCCGCTCAAGGGCGAGATCCTGCGGCTGCGGCCGCGTCGGGGCTGCCTGCCGCCACCGCCGTACACGGTGCGCGCGATGGTCGAGGGCCGGCCGATCTACCTCGTGCCGCGCGCAGACGGCGAGCTGGTGCTCGGCGCGACGCAGTACGAAGCGGGCTTCGACGAGACCGTGACCGCGCGTGGAGTGCGGGAGCTGCTGGAAGGCGCCGAACGGATCCTGCCGGGCATCACGGAGTACGAGCTCGTCGAGACCGCGGCCGGGCTGCGCGCGGGAAGCCGCGACGCGCTGCCGTACATCGGGGAGCTCGGCGAAGGCGTGTACGCGGCAACAGGGCACCACCGCAACGGTCTGCTGATGGCCCCCGTGACCGCAGACGCCGTGGTCGCGTGGCTGGCCGGCGAGGCCCCACCGGACGAGATCGGGGCGGCCGCGCCCGCCCGTTTGCTGCAGAAGGAGCGAGTCTGATGGAGATCAAGGTCAACGGGAGCTGGCGCGAGTTCCCCGACGGCGCCACCGTGTCCGAGGTGCTCGACGCACTCGACGTGACCCGCCAGGGCGTGGCCGTCGCGGTGAACGGCGAGGTCGTGCGCCGGGGCGAGTGGGAGGCGTCGGTGGTGCCGAAGGGCGCGAACATCGACGTGCTGACCGCGGTGCAGGGAGGCTGACGATGGACGACGCTCTGGTCATCGGCGAACACAAGCTGTCGTCGAGGCTGATCATCGGGACCGGTGGTGCCGGGAACCTGTCGGTGCTGGAACGCGCACTGGTCGCGTCGGGCACCGAGCTGACGACGGTCGCCATGCGCAAAGCCGACGCCGACGGCGGTACCGGCGTGCTCGGCCTCGTGCGGCGCCTCGGGATCAAGCTGCTGCCCAACACCGCCGGCTGCCGCACCGCCGCGGAGGCCGTGCTGACCGCCCAGCTGGCCCGCGAGGCGCTCGACACGGACCTCATCAAGCTCGAGGTTCACGCCGACGACCGCACCCTGCTGCCCGACCCGTTCGAAACCCTGGACGCCGCGGAGCAACTGGCCGCCGACGGCTTCACCGTGCTCGCGTACACCAACGA
Organism: Amycolatopsis sp. NPDC005232; assembly: GCF_040607795.1. NCBI lineage: Bacteria > Bacillati > Actinomycetota > Actinomycetes > Pseudonocardiales > Pseudonocardiaceae > Amycolatopsis > Amycolatopsis sp. NPDC005232. Next base: position 103,145 of record NZ_JBEXHL010000017.1, read on the forward strand.
CGACCCCGTGCTCGCACTTCGGCTCGAGGAGGCGGGCTGCGCCGCCGTGATGCCGCTGGGCGCCCCGATCGGCACGGGCCTCGGCATCCGCAACCCGCACAACATCGAGCTCATCGTCGCGCGCGCCATGGTCCCCGTCATCCTCGACGCGGGCATCGGTACCGCTTCCGACGCCTGCCTCGCCATGGAACTCGGCTGCGACGCGGTACTTCTGTCCACCGCCGTGACGCGCGCCAAGGACCCGGAGCGCATGGCCGCGGCGATGCGCGCGGGCGTCGAGGCGGGCCGCCTGGCGCGCGACGCGGGCCGGGTACCGCAGCGCTTCTGGGCGCACGCGTCGAGCCCGCCGCGCTGACGTGTGCGGCCGGTTTCGCCCTGCCCGGGGTAAACGCGGGTAAGCCGCCTGGTGCAAGTGGGCCGCGTTTGCCGACCCGGTTGGTGATTTCGTCCGCGCTTAACGCTGAACGTGCACCGTCAGGCCTTATGGTGGACGACACCTTTCCGGCGCAAAGGCGGCGGGCAACAGCGGTAGGAGGAGCCAGCCGTGACTCTATCCTCGGTCCAGGACGTCTCGGGCAGGTTGTACCTGGCCGTGGGACGGCTGTCGCGCTCGTTGCGGCAGGCGGGGGTCCCCGGACCCGGCCACGGCGCGATCTCGGCCCTTGCCACGCTCGTCCACTTCGGTCAGCTGCGCCTCGGTGACCTCGCCGCGAAGGAGGGCGTCGCGGCGGCCACGATGTCGCGCATAATCGCCACCCTCGTAGAGGCGGGCTACGTCACCCGCGAATCCGACCCCGTCGACCGCCGCGCCTGGCTCGCCCGCGCGACGGAGGAGGGCGAGCGGCTCGTGTCCGGCGTGCGGTCCACGCGCGTGCAGGAGCTGAACCGCCGCCTCGACAAGCTGAGCCCGGAATACCGCGAAGCCCTCACGATCGCGTTGCCGGCCCTGGAGGCCCTGATCTCCGACGACAGCTAGCTGCCACCGGGGACCGGTCCTGGGCCCTGCGCGGTATCACTTCCCGATGGACGTGACCGCGCTGGGCCCGCTCGTGAGCAGCCACCAGACCGACAACGCCCGGCGCGGGACGGCGGTCCTGGTGCTGTTCGTGGTCGCCGCCGTAGGGCTCGGTGTCGGGATCCCGTGGAGCATCGGCACCCTGACCCGCCCGTACGGACCGGGCGAGAGCCCGTCGACGCGCCCCGCCGCGCTCCCGGCGGCCTTCATCTCCATCGGCGTGCTCGCCGTCCTCGTCGCGGTGCCCAAGCTGATCAAGTGGCTCCGCGCGCGCACCGACTCGCTCGAACTCCACCAGCACGGCCTGCGCCGCAACGGCGAACCGATCCCGTGGACGGCCGTCGCCTCGGCGCGCAAGCAGGGTTTCGAAACCGGTGGCCTGCGCCACTACCTCGGCTTCGACTTCCGGTGCGTCGTCGAGCTCACCGACGGCCGCCGCTTCGTCTTCACCAGCTACACCAAGGACGCGACGCAGCTCGCCGACGCCATCGCCGCGACAACCGGCTAACGGTCCTCCGGCGCGAGCCGCCAGAACGCCGACACCGGCCCCACCTTCGCCCCCATCGGGTACGAGTGCTCGACGGCGTGCGACACGAACCACTTGCCGTAGCGCGCGGCCTCCACGACCGACATCCCCTTCGCCAGCCCGGCCGTCAGCGCCGACGCCATGGTGTCGCCCGCGCCGTGAGTGTGCGGGGTGTTGAAGCGCGGGCCGGGCAGCTCCACGAACGTCGAGCCGTCGAAGAGCAGGTCGACGCACTCCGGGTCGGACACGAGGTGGCCGCTCTTCACGAGCACGTACTTCGGGCCCAGCCGGTGCAGCGCCACGGCCGCGGTGTGCATGCCTTCGCGGTCGGTCACGGTGAGGCCGGTCAGCAAGCGCACCTCGTCGAGGTTCGGCGTCAGCACGGTCGCACGCGGCAGCAGCTCCTCGCGCAGCGCGGACAGCCCGTCGGCGTCGAAGAGCGGGTGGCCGGTCATCGACGCCGCCACCGGGTCGACCACGAACGGCACCTCGTGATCGCGCCCGATGCCCGCGTTGTCGCAAGCCGTCGCCACCTCGTGGATGATCTGCGCCGAGGCGAGCATGCCCGTTTTCGCCGCGCCCACACCCATGTCCGACGCGACGGCCTCGATCTGGCCGGCGACGACGTGCGGCGGGATGTCCGCGCGATCGTGGACTCCCAACGTGTTCTGCACCGTCACGGCCGTCACGGCGACGAGTCCGTGGACCCCACAAGTGAGGAATGTCCGCAAATCGGCCTGGAGTCCGGCTGCGCCACCGGAGTCGGAACCGGCGATGGTCAACGCCGACGGCGGGCTCGGGTTTTCAGTCATGGGCACTTTCCGACTTCTGGTCTAGTCCATTTGGTCAGCTGTCCTTCATTCACAGTCCATCACGGTGGCACAGTGTGAGTGCCATCGCACTATCGGTGGGTGAAGGGGTCAGGATGAAACTCGCTTCAGTGGTCGTGGCGGTCGGCGCGCTCGTCGCCACGTCGTTGTCCGGGGCAGCCGTGGCGAACGCGGACAGCCCGAAGCTCTCGCACGTGACCACGGTCGGCGTGCACAACACCTACGACCCGGCCGCGTACCCGTTCCTCGCTCAGGCGCTGGACAACGGGTCGTCGCTGATCGAGCTCGACGTGTGGCCGGACTTCATCACGCACGAGTGGAAGGTGAGCCACTCGAACCCGTTGGGCAACAGCAACAACTGCGTCGCCGCGTCGACGACCGCCGATCTCTACAAGGGCGGGACGAACAAGAACCTCGAGTACTGCCTCGACGACATCCGCATCTGGCTCGCGGCCCACCCGGACCACACGCCGCTCACGCTGAAGCTCGAGATGAAGACCGGTTTCTCGGACAACACCGGCATGGGCCCGGACGAGCTCGACGCGGCGTTCCGCGCCCACCTCGGCAGCGCCGTCTTCAAGCCCGCCGACCTGCTCGGCAGCTACGCGACGCTGGACGACGCGGCCAAGGCGGACAACTGGCCCAGCGTGGATGCCTTGCACGGCAAGGTGCTGACCGAGATCATCCCGGGCACGGTGGAGGAGCAGAACCCCACCGACACGCTGCACACCGACGTCGAGTACGCGAACTACCTGCTGGCGCAGAAGAACGCGGGCAAGCTCGGTGACGTCCAGATCTTCCCGACCGTGCACGGCGCCGTCGGCGGCGACCCGCGCGACAAGTACGCGGCCAACCTCAAGCCGTGGTTCGTGGTCTTCGACGGCGACGCCAACGCGTGGGTCACGCAGACCGGCCCGTGGTGGTACGACGCCAACCACTACTACGTCGTGATGACCGACGGCCAGAACGTCGCCCCGGCCATCGACGACCACAACCCGACCGTCGACCAGGCCAACCAGCGCGTGGCCGAGCTGGCAGCGCAGCACGCGTCCGTGGTCACGTCCGACTGGACGGGCCTGACCACGGTGCTGCCGCAGGTCGACGCCCGCGGCTGAGTTCCACCCGGACAGTCCACAATGGCCCCCCGCTCGCGCGAGGGGCCATTGTGCGTCCACATCAGACGGTGAGCACCAGCTTCCCGGTGACCCGGCCGCCTTCGCCCACCTCGTGGGCCTTCGCCGCATCTTCGAGCGGGAACGTCTGGTCCACGTGCACCTTCAGTCGCCCAGCCTCGACGAGCTCCACCAGTCCGACCAGTCCGATGCGGTCGGGCTCCACGAGGATCGGCGCTGTTCGCACACCTCGCTTGGCCGCCTCCTCCTGAGCCCGCGCGCCGACGCCACCGGGCACGCTGACGAGCAGGCCGTCCGACTTGAGCGACGGCAGCCAGCGCAGATCGCTGTCCTCGCCGACGAGCCCGAGCACGAGGTCAAGATCCGCCGGCACCGCGTTCTCGTCCCGGTAGTCGATCGGTTCGTCCACGCCGAGCGACCGCAGGAAATCGTGCTTCGCCGCGCTGGCCGTACCGAGCACGTAAGCGCCGCGCGCCTTCGCGATCTGCACGGCGAGGTGCCCAACGCCGCCGGCGGCCGCGTCCACGAGCACCCGCTGTCCACTCCGGACTTCCGCCACATCCACCGACGCCTGCCACGCCGTGAGCCCCGCCAGGGGCAACCCCGCCGCCTCCGCGTGGGACAGCCCGGCCGGCTTGCGCACGAACTGGCGCGACGGCGCCGTCACGTACTCCGCGTAGGCCGCGGCCTCGCGCGGGAACCACGGCATGCCGAGCACCTCGTCGCCCTGCTTCACCCCGGTGGCCCCGAAACCCACCTCTTCGACGACGCCGGACACGTCCCAGCCCAGCGTGTACGGCGGCTCGCCCAGGAACACCTGGTGCGCCCGCGTCTTCCAGTCGACGGGGTTGACGCCGGCGGCGTGCACGCGCACCAGTACCTCGGTCGGGCCCGGCGCCGGGCGGTCGGTTTCGGTCACCCACAGCACCTCCGGGCCGCCGAACTTCCGCTGGGTCACCACGCGCATCTCGGATCTCTCCTTCTGGTCGGTTGTCCCCTATGCTCGGCCCGGCAGTCACTTTTCGCCAGAAGGCACTTCCCGGTATAGTAGGTACCTGATGGAAACCACCTGTGACCAGGACGGATCCTGGGACGTCTATCTGAAGAGCTGTCCCTGCCGCGACGTGCTCGACCTGCTCGCGAACAAGTGGACGGCGCTCGTGCTCGGCGTGCTGGAGCAGCGGCCGCACCGCTTCGGCGAGCTGCGCCGGGCCGTCGGCGGCATCAGCCAGAAGATGCTCACGCAGAACCTGCGTAACCTCGAACGGGACGGTTTCGTCAGCCGCAAGGTCTTCCCGACCACTCCGCCGACGGTGGAGTACGCGCTCACCCCGATGGGCGCGGAGGTCAGCGCACACCTGGTGGCGCTGAGCACGTGGTCGCAGTCGAACTTCGACCGGATCCGCGACGCGCGCAGCACCTACGACACGCGCTCGCTCGAACCCGTGAACTGATCCCATGCGGTACAGGAGTTTTCCTCCCGTACCGCACGGAACGTCCAGTTCGGACTCAGGTGAAGCGCGGAGGTGGCTTCAGCACGCTCTTGCGGTAGTCGGTCACCGCACGTGATTCGGCGATGCCCGGTTTGGGGTCCAGGCCCCATTTCCGGATCACCTTGAGGGCCGCGGCCGGTTTGTTGGCCGAGACCAGCTGGTCGACCTCGAACTGCAGGTCCAAAGGCATCTGGGCCCACAATGCGCGGGCGGCGGCGTCGTCGGTCACGGGTCCAGTGTGGCCGGTCAGTCGGCCAGCCGCCAGAACGGGGACACCGGCCCCACCCCGGCACCGAGCGGATAAGCCTCGGCGACGCAGCGCTCGATGAACTGCTTCGCCTCGGTCACGGCCGTCGGCACGTCGGCGCCCTTGGCGAGCGACGACGTGATGGCCGAGGCCATCGTGTCGCCGCCGCCGTGGGTGTTGTCGGTGTGGATGCGCACGCCGCTGAGCTCCAGCACGTCCGTTCCGTCGGTCAGCAGGTCCACGCAGTCCTCGGCTTCGTAGAGGTGCCCGCCCTTCACGAGCACCCACCGTGAGCCGAACTCCAGCAACGCCTCGGCCGCCGCGCGCTGGGTTTCCGCGCCGGTGACCGTGATGCCGGTGAGCAGCCGCACCTCGTCGAGGTTCGGCGTGATCAGCGTGGCGCGCGGGAAGAGTTCCGTGCGGATGGCTTCCAGCGCCTCCTCGCGCAGCAACGCGTGGCCGGTCATCGACGCGGCCACCGGGTCGACGACGAACGGCGTGTCCGTGTCGCGCCCGATGTGGACTTCGTCGAGCGTCTTCGCCACGGCCTGGATGATGCCGGCCGTCGCGAGCATGCCGGTCTTGGCCGCGTTCACGCCCATGTCGCCGGCCACGGCCTTGATCTGCGCCGTGACGACGTCGACCGGGATCTCGGTGAAGCCCTGCACACCAAGCGAGTTCTGCACCGTGACGGCCGTGAGCGCGACGAGCCCGTGGACGCCGTGGGCGAAAAACGTACGCAGGTCGGCCTGCACGCCCGCACCACCGCCGGAGTCGGATCCGGCGATGGTGAGGGCGGTGCGGGGTGTTTCAGTCATGACTACTGCCTCACTGTGCCGATCATTACCAATCCGACCACAGTCACGGCCGAATGGCTCCGCTGCAACGGTTACGTGCCGTTGCGGGGTCGGCCTGCTTTTGGCCGGATTGGTAATTGCGGGTGGAGCTACTGCCCGACGACCGGGAGGTAGACCTTGTTGCCCTGCTCGCCGAACTCGGCCGACTTCTCCGCCATGCCGGCCTCAATGGCCTCCACAGTGGACAGACCGTGCTCCTCGGCGTACTTGCGTACGTCGTGGGTGATCCGCATCGAGCAGAACTTCGGGCCGCACATCGAGCAGAAGTGCGCGGTCTTCGCCGGCTCCGCGGGCAGCGTCTCGTCGTGGTACGAGCGCGCGGTGTCGGGGTCGAGTGCCAGGTTGAACTGGTCGTTCCAGCGGAACTCGAAGCGGGCCTTGGACAGTTCGTCGTCCCACTCGTGCGCGTGGGGGTGGCCCTTGGCGAGGTCGGCGGAGTGGGCGGCGATCTTGTAGGTGATCACGCCGGTCTTCACGTCGTCGCGGTTGGGCAGGCCGAGGTGCTCCTTCGGCGTGACGTAGCACAGCATCGCCGTGCCGTACCAGCCGATCTGCGCCGCGCCGATGGCCGAGGTGATGTGGTCGTACGCCGGCGCGATGTCCGTCGCGAGTGGACCGAGGGTGTAGAACGGCGCCTCGCCGGTGAGCTGCTCCTCCAGCTCCACGTTCTCCTTGATCTTGTGCATCGGCACGTGGCCGGGGCCCTCGATCATCACCTGCACGTCGTGCTCGCGCGCGATGTGCGTGAGCTCACCGAGGGTCTCGAGTTCGGCGAACTGCGCGCGGTCGTTGGCGTCGGCGATCGAGCCGGGGCGCAGGCCGTCGCCGAGGGAGAACGTGACGTCGTACTTGCGCAGGATCTCGCAGAGTTCCTCGAAGTTCGTGTACAGGAAGGATTCCTGGTGGTGCGCGAGGCACCACGCGGCCATGATCGAGCCGCCGCGGCTCACGATGCCGGTCACTCGCCGGGCGGTGAGGGGGATGTAGCGCAGCAGCACTCCAGCGTGGACGGTGACGTAGTCCACACCCTGCTCGCACTGCTCGATGATCGTGTCGCGGTAGACCTCCCACGACAGCTTCTCCGGCTCCCCGTTGACCTTCTCCAGCGCCTGGTAGATCGGCACGGTGCCCACGGGAACGGGGGAGTTGCGGACGATCCACTCGCGCGTCTCGTGGATGCGCTTGCCGGTGGACAGGTCCATGATCGTGTCGGCACCCCAGCGGGTGGCCCACACCATCTTGTCGACCTCTTCCTCCACTGAGGACCAGACGGCCGAGTTGCCCATGTTCGCGTTGATCTTCACCAGGAACTTCTTGCCGATGATCATCGGCTCGCTCTCCGGGTGCTTGCGGTTGGCGGGGATCACCGCGCGCCCGCGCGCGATCTCGTCGCGCACGAACTCGGGTGAGCACCGCTCGCGCGCGGCGATGAACTCCATCTCGCGCGTGATCACGCCCGCTTTCGCCCAGCCGAGCTGGGTGTTGTGCGCGCGGCCGTCGGCCCAGCCCGTGCGCAGCGGGTGGAGTCCATTGTGGACGTCGATCTTCGCGTCCGGGTCGGTGTACGGCCCGGACGTGTCGTACACGTCGAAGTGCTCACCGTTCGACAGGTCGATGCGCCGCGCCGGAACCCGCAGGCCCGACTCGGTGCGGTGGTAGACCTTGTGCGAACCGGTGATCGGTCCCGTGGTCACGGAAGGCGTGATGGCAGGCTCGTTCTCCAGCGTCGTCAACGACGTTCACTCCCTACGCCGGCATTACCCGGTCAGGTTCATGCGGTCGGCGGCACCGGGTGTCCACAGACAGACACCAGCCGCCCTCTCAGCCCGCCAAGGCGCGAGCTCCCGCGTTGGTTATGAGGTTGTCCCTCGACCATGCCACGGCGGATCATGCGAGCACAAGGCGGCCCCGCGTCCGGTGTGTTCTTCACCGGATCGGAGCATCCGGCCGACAGGGGTTCACGTGGCCGTCACCTGCGCCGACTTCGGGGGCATCTCGTGAGGAAGGTTCTGCTCGCCGGGCTGGTGGGCGGTGTTGGCGATGAGCGCGGTCCGGGTTCTTCCGGGTTCCGAAGCAGTCAAGAGGCCCCAGGCCACCGCGCTCCGTGGATTCCGCGCGATTTCCGCCGACTGCTCCCGCGGCCGGCGCGATTACCTGTCCACCGTGCGCACGGCTTCGTCTTCATTGACGAGCCCAGGCTCCCGATCGTGCTCACCGTCTCGCCGGCTCACAACCGCCGGAAATCGCGGCCGAGCCGCTTGTGCCCCCAGTAACTTACCTTGGGAAAGCCCCCACCCATCCTCGGGGGAACGGCCCTTGGCCAGTCTACCGCTCCCCACCGACAAAATAATCTCCGAAGCCGAGTTGTCCACAGCGAAGCCGAGTTGTGGACAACAACAGAAAACCCGCCCCCCGCAACAAAAAACCCGCCGGCGCAACACCGATCAAGGCTGCGCAGGAAAGCCTCCGGCAAAAAGAGAATCGTCATCGTTCGGTGCCTTCGTCAGACACCATGCCGGAGCAGGTCTGGGATGAGCCCCGCCGTCGTGCGCGAGCATTTCCCCGGCCGCCTACCCCGCTGAAACGACAAGTCTCCCGGCCCCAACCCGGGACCGGGAGACTCGTCGACAAAGAAACTCAGGCTTCGGCCGGCTCGTCCTTCGGCGGCAGCCAGCTCAACCCCGGCACGCCCCATTTGTTCTTCTTCAGCATCTTCTTCGCCGCCCGCGCGTGGCGGCCCACCAGGCGATCGAGGTACAGGTACCCGTCGAGGTGGTCCGTCTCGTGCTGCAGGCAGCGGGCGAAGTAGCCGGTGCCCTCGACGGTGATCGGCTCACCCGTCACGTCGAAACCGGTCACGCGCGCCCACGACGCGCGGCCGGTGGGGTAGGACTCGCCGGGGACCGAGAGGCAGCCCTCCCAGTCGTCGTCCGGGTCCGGCATGGTCTCGGGGACCTCGGACGTCTCCAGCTTGGGGTTCACCACCAGGCCGCGGTGTTCGACGCCCTCGTCGTCGGGGCAGTCGTAGACGAACAGGCGCAGGTCGAGGCCGATCTGGTTGGCCGCGAGGCCGACGCCTTCGGCGGCGTACATCGTCTCGAACATGTCTTCGGTCAGCGTGCGCAGCTGCTCGTCGAACTCCGTGACCTCACGGGTCGGCTGGTGCAGCACGGGATCGCCGGCGATGCGGATGGGGTGGACGGTCACGAGCAGCGAGTTTAGTCGGACCCGTCTGATACACCTGGATCGGACCGTGACGCGCCGTGCCGGATGCCCATGTCGAGCCTGGGTTCCGTGGTTGAATGGCGCCCGCGGAAGGACAGCCGAAACCGATTGCGAGGACCGCATGGACGCCGCGGAGTCGATGGCTGGAGAGCAGCCGTCGCCGCCGGAGATCGTGGGCGGCCTGACCGAGCGTGAGGTGGAGATCCTCGCGTTCGAACGTCAGTGGTGGCGGCACGCCGGTGCCAAGGAGAACGCCATCCGGGAACGGTTCTCGCTGTCCTCGACCCGTTACTACCAGCTGCTGAACACACTGCTGGAAAAGCCTGAGGCCATGGCGGCCGACCCGATGCTGGTGAAGCGGCTGCGCAAGACGCGCGCCGCCCGGCAGCGCAAGCGCGGCGCCAGGCGGCTGGGGATCGAACTGTCATGAGCATCTTCTCGGGACTGTCCCGGCCCATGCGGGCCGCGGGCGTCGCGCTCATCGGCGTCGCCGTGATCGCCGCGATCGTCGGCGGCGTCACCGCGCTGTCGGGTAATGGATCGAGCGACAACAACGCCGGGCCCACCAGCTCGAGCGGGTCGCCTTCGTCGTCGCAGTCGGCGCCGGGCTCGTCGTCCTCGGCGGCGCGGCCTTCGTCTTCGGCCCCGTCTTCACCGGCTTCGTCGGCACCTTCGCCGCCGCCGGCAGGCCAGTCGGGGCAGCCGAGCCAGCCTGGTCAGCCCAGCGGACAGCCGGGTCAGCCCGGCCAACCTGGCCAGCCCGGTGGCCAGCCGGGACAGCCGGGCAACGACCAGCAGGCGTCCAACAAGTGGGTGACCGTGCGGGTCTACAACAACTCCACGATCTCGCACCTCGCCGAGCAGGCTGCCGACGACTTCCGCGCGTCGGGCTGGAACGTGCCGGAGGTCGGCAACTACCCGCAGGGAGTGATCCCGCACACCACGGCCTACTTCCGGCCGGGCACCGACGAGGAGGCCGCGGCGAAGCAGCTGGCCGCCGAGTTCGGGTTCCAGGCCCAGCCGCGGTTCGACGGCATCCAGAACTCGAGCCCGGGCGTGATAGTGATCATCACGAAGGACTACCAGAGTCCAAAGGGCAGCTGACCAGCGAAAACAACGGGCCCCACCGCGAAGGTGGGGCCCGTTTCCGTCAGCGCTCCTGCTGCGCCTGCGCGTAGGCCTCCAGCGTCGCCAGCTGCGCCGGGTCCAGCGACGGCCGCACAACCTGGCGCGCCTTCGTCAGGTGCGCGGCGGTGACCACGTGCGCCTCGAGCGACTCGCGCATCGCCGTCAGGGCGGCCTCGCGGATGAGCGCGGCGCAGTCGGCCGCGGAGTAACCGTCCAGGGTGGACGCGATGGCCGCCAGATCCACATCGGACGCCAGCGGCGTGTTCTTCGACGTCGCCTTCAGGATCGCGGTGCGCGAATCGGCGTCGGGCGGCGGCACGTAGATGCGCCGCTCCAGCCGGCCCGGTCGCAGCAGCGCCGGGTCCACGAGCTCGGGCCGGTTCGTGGCGCCCAGCACCACGACCTCGCGCATCGGCTCCACGCCGTCGAGCTCCGTGAGCAGCGCGGCGACCACGCGGTCGGCTACGCCGGAGTCGGACGACTGCCCGCGCCGCGGCGCCAGCGCGTCGATCTCGTCCAGGAAGATCAGCGACGGCGCGGCGTCGGCGGCCCGCCGGAACAGGTCGCGCACGGCCCGCTCCGACTCGCCGACCCACTTGTCCAGCAGTTCGGCGCCCTTGATCGCGAACACGTTGAGCGCGCCCGTGCCGGCCAGCGCGCGCACGAGGAAAGTCTTGCCGCCGCCTGGCGGGCCGTACAGCAGCACGCCCCGCGGCGGGTCGATGCCCAGGCGGGCGAAGGAATCCGGGTAGCGCAGCGGCCACAGCACCGTCTCGGTGAGGGCCTGCTTGACGTCCACCATGTTGCCCACGTCTTCGAGCGTCAGCCCGCCCGTGGCCAGGTTGTCCGAAGTGGACAGCGAGATCGGTCGGACGGTGGCGAGCGCGTCGAGCAGGTCGTGCTGCGAGATTCGCGGCTCGGCGACGTCACGCTGGCGAAGCGCGGCCCGCAGCGCGGCGTCGCGGCGCAGGGCGATGAGGTCCGCGGCGACGAACCCGGGCGTCTTCTCGGCGAGCACGCCAAGGTCGGCGCCCGGTTCCACGGGCACGTCACGCAGCAGGATCCGCAGCAGCTCCACGCGGGTTTTCGCGTCGGGCAGCGGCAGACCGAGCTCGCGGTCGAGCAGGTCGGCGGTGCGCAGCCGCGGGTCCACGGACTCGGCGCGCTGCGTCGTCGCCACCACGGCGAGGCCCTCGCGGCGCATGGCCGCGCGCAGTTCTTCCAGGACGACGGTGGCCACCGGCGGCGGCTGCGTGGCGGGCAGGAGAGCGTCGACGTCGTTGATCAGCAGCACCCCGGGCCCGTCGCCGTCGGCAGCGCGGGTCACGGCCTCGCGCAGACGGGCGTGGGCCGTGTTCGGCTCCAGCACGGCGATGTTGGGCGCGACCAGCGACACCACGCGCACCTTCTCGGCCTGCGCGACGGACCGCACCAGCGTCGCCTTGCCGACACCCTCCGGCCCGGACAGCAGCACGCCCAGGTGCGCCGACGTGCCCAGCCGCTCGAGCAGCTCCGGCCGCCGGAACGCCAGGTCGAACCACTCGGCGAGCTTGCGCGCGGCCCCTTCCGCGCCGACCAGGTCGGCGACGGGTGGGATCGGTTCCGCGAGCTCCTCCGGCTTCGTCTCCTCGACGACCTCCGCGTCGAGGTAGTCCTCAGCCGCCGTCACCGCCGTGCTGCGGACGAGGGCCGTCGCGCTGCGCGTGGGGACGGTGTCGGTCGGCGTCTCGCCCGTGCGGGCGCCGTCGCGCCAGCTGACCACAGTGGACGGTCCCACCACGACCACGCCCGCGGGCTCAGTGGCGGTGACGGTGAGCAGCTCGTTGGTCCAGGTCGCGCCGATCGCGCGCGACAGCTGCCCGCGTACGGCCGCGACGTCCGAACCCGGCGCCGGCGCGAGGTCCTGGGGGAGCAGCGAAACGGCGTCGCCCCGCGTAAGCACCTTGCCGGTGAGCGCGAGCCGCAGCGTCTGCGGCGGCACGGACACGCTGGCCAGCCGCGAACCGGAGACCGTGACCGTCTTGGCCGCCGCGACGTCGGCCGGCGTCACCACGATCTCGGACCCCTCGGACACGCCGAGGTTCGACATCGTGACGTCGTCGGTCAGCACCACGCCCGGCGTGCCCTCCTCGGCCGGCGCGGCGAGCGCGGCGCTGCGGCGGGCGCCGGTGAGGTGCACGGCGTCCCAGGCGCGCAGGCCCAGCGCGTCGAGCACCTCGGGGTGCATCCGCACGACTCCGCGCCGGGAATCCAGCGCGGACGGCGTGTGCCTGACGGTCAGCGTGATCTGCGGGTCGCTCACGCCATTCACCCTAGCGACGCGGACCCCGCCCAGGCGTCGAACGACAGGATCTCGCCCACCGGTGGTCGCGCGGCGGGGGAGAACTCACGCTGCGTCGAGTGCGCGACGGCGATGAGGCCGACCTGAGTGACGTCGGCCGGGATCCCCAGCAGGCGTGCGACGTCCGGCTCGTGGCCGGCGAGGTGGTAGCTGCACAGCGAGCTCGCGAGACCGCGCGTGCGCAGCGCGAGCTGGAAGCTCCAGATCGCGGGGTAGATCGAGCCGTAGAACGAGGACTGCTCGGCGGCCGACACCGGCGGCCGGCCCGGCATGCACGGCAGCACCAGCGCCGGCACGCGGTCGAGGTTGTCCACGAGGTGGCGGGCGGAGACGAACATGCTCGTGTCGGCCAGGTGCGCGTAGTGCTGCCACACCTCGTGCGCGGCCTTCCTGGTGATCGCCGCGACCTCGGCTCGCAGCTCCGGGTCCAGCACGGCGACCCAGCGCTGCGCCTTCAGCAGACCACCGGCGGCCGGCGCCTGCTGGGCGATGCGCACGCAGTCTTCGATCACCGCGGGGTCGACCGGCCGGTCGAGGTCCAGTTTGCGGCGGACGGACCGGGTGGTGGTGAGCAGTGTTTCGGCGTCCATGGTGTCCCTCCAGATCGTTACTTACAACGTAAGCGTACACCGTAAGTACTTACGCCGTAAGCTACGATTCGGCCGTGGTGCGCGAAACCCTGACGCGGGAAAAGGTCCTCGACGAGGCGCTGGCCCTGGTGGACGCCGACGGCATGGGCGCGCTGTCGATGCGCAAGCTCGCGGCTCGCCTCGGCGTCGAGGCGATGTCGCTCTATAACCACGTGAAGAACAAAGGTGACCTGCTCGACGGGCTCACCGCGCGCGTCTTCGAGTCCGTGCCGATGCCGGTGCCGTCGTGGAGCTGGGAAATCCGCGTCCGCCGGCTCGCCGAGGGCCTCTACACGGCGTTCACACGGCACCCGGCCGTGGTGCGCGCGCTGGCGGCCGAGGAGGCGAACCCGCGCTCGCCCGGCGCGTTGCGCGTGATCGACGCCCTGCTGGGCGCGCTGCTCGACGGCGGGCTCGACGAGGAGGCCGCTGCCCGCGGCTACCGGTCGTTGATGGGACTCACGTTCGGCGCGGCGCTGGCCGACTCCGTCGCCGGGGGCGTCGCCCAGCGGGACGAGCCCGTCGGCGACTGGTTCAGCCGCATGGTCACGCCGGAGGAACTGCCGAACTTGTACCGCGTGCTGCCGTCACTGGCGGACGTCGACTGCGTGCAGGACTTCCACGACCAGCTCGACCTGCTGCTGACCGGCCTGCGCGCGGCGGCCCGCTAGGCCACCGGCGTCAGCGGCGCCGGATCCCGATCCGCCGCCAGCTGCGGCGGCGCTGGTTCGGGCCGGAAGTCGAGCTCGAATTGCCGGTGCCCGAGTGGTCCCGGTCCCGCAACGCTCGCGTCGCCCGCACGAAGTCCGAGCTGTTGCGCGGCAGCCGCACCGCGCGCATCGCCGCGCCCGCGACCCGGCGAGACGCCGGACGCAGCCGCAGACGCCGCTGCGAACGCGCACGGCGGATGGCGCGGCGTTCGCGCGGCGGGACCGTCCACGCCTCGGGGTGCGCGGCGAGCCAACGGTTCCGGTACACCGCGTACGGGATGTGCAGCAGGTACAGCACCAGCGCGATGGCCAGCGCCACCAACGGGAACTGGATGATCGCGGCGGCCAGCAGGCCGACGCCCACCAGCAGCGGCGCGATGGCCCTGGCGGGCACCTTGACGGTCTTCAGCGACAACGTCGGGATGCGGCTGATCAGCAGCGCGGCGACGGCGATCGTCCAGGCGATCACCACGTACTGCTCGGACCACCAGCCCTCGCCCCACTGCAGTGTCGCGATGAGCGGCAGCATGGCGACGAGGCCGCCGGCCGGCGCGGGCACGCCGACGAAGAACTCCCCGGCGTACGGCGGCTTGTCTGTGACGTCGAGCAGGGTGTTGAAGCGAGCGAGGCGCAGGATCATGCAGACGGCGAAGATCAGCGAAGCCACCCAGCCGATGCGGTCGCCGTGCGACTGCCACACGTACAGCACCAGCGCCGGCGCTACGCCGAACGAAATGCCGTCGGACAGCGAGTCGAGCTCGGCGCCCATCTTCGACGTGGCGTCGAGCAGGCGCGCGATGCGCCCGTCGAGGCTGTCGAGCACCGCCGCGATGCCGATGGCCGCGATGGCCATGGCGTAGTTGCCCGTGAGCGCGAACTGCACGGACGACAGCCCGGCGCACAGCGCCAGCACCGTGATGGCGTTCGGCAGCAGCCGAATGCTCGGGGTGGTCACGCGGACCATGAGATCAGCCTTCTGCCAGTGCCGGGAGTTCGGCGATCACCGTCTCGCCGCCGACCGTGCGCTGGCCCTTCTCGACGAGCACGCGGCTGCCGGGCGGCAGGTAGAGGTCGACACGGGAGCCGAACCGGATGATGCCGTAGGTGGCACCCGCGGCCACCTTGTCGCCCTCGTGGATCTCGCACAGGATGCGGCGCGCGACGAGGCCGGCGATCTGCACGACGACGAGCTCGTGGCCGTCGACGGTGCGCATGAGCACGGAGTTGCGCTCGTTGTCCTCGCTCGCCTTGTCCAGGTCCGCGGAGAGGAACTTGCCCGGCCGGTAGGCCACCTTCTCGATGACGCCGGGGGCCGGGATCCGCTGGACGTGCACGTCGAACACCGACAGGAACACGCTCACGCGCATCCGCGGCTCGGCGGGCAGCCCCAGCTCGGGCGGCGGCACGGCCTCCTCGAGGAGGGACACCAGACCGTCGGCCGAAGCCACCGCGATGTTGTCCCGCTGCGGCGCGACGCGGGCGGGCTCGCGGAAGAACGCGGCGGTGGCCGCGGTCGCGAGCGCGCCGACCACACCGAGGCGCTTGGAGAACCGGCGCAGCACCAGCGTCGCCGCCAGCCCGCCGAAGACGAACGGGCGTCCGGCGGGGTGCATCGGCGGGATGGTCTCCCGCGCGAGCTGCACTGCGTGCGTGAGGGGATTGCCGGTGGGCTTGCCGCTCATGGATCGGTTCCCCGCTGTTCGTTGCGTTCGGAGGAGAGGACGGGTTTCACGTCCGATTTGGGAATCACCACGCTACCGCCCGTCGGCGGACGGACACGTCCAGGGCCGGTGGCGGCTCCCCCGTAAGGGTTTCGCCGACGCGGGTGGGCGTGCCCACAAACCGGTAACGACTGATCGAATTCCTCGACAACTCTCAGTAGTACCCGCCGTTCGGGAGCCGTGCCCGGGCCTGAGTCCGCTGAGGAAGCGATGTCCGTACCCGATCCGCTCACCGAGCTGCTGTGCGCCTGGCGACGGGAGATCTCCGCCGCGCCCATGCCCGTGCTCGTGGACACGGCGCACGCCGTGCGCGTGGTCCGGGAGGCGATCCGGGCGGGCCGGGTGCATGCGTCCCCCGACGACGCATGCACCCGGACGCGGAACTGATCAGTTTAGGCGGTTTCCGGGGGTTACTGACGGTTCGTGCGGAAACCGTTACAAACGGTCACCGGGTCACCTGTAGTTGTCGCGCCGGTAGTTGTCGTGCGGGTAGTCGTCGCGCCTGGACCGCCGGCCGATCGAGCTGACCAGCCGCAGCACTGCCAGCAGGACGATCGCGCCCAGGATCGCGACGCCGAAGCTCGGGAAGTCGAACTCGAAGCGCTGCTGCTCACCCGTCGCCAGCCGGTAGATGAAGCCGCCGAGCGCCGCCCCGAGCACCCCGACGAGCACGCTGACGAGGCACCCCTGCCGGCGCCGGTCCGGCCCGCCGACGACCAGGTTCGCGAGCCAGCCGACCAGCGCACCGAAGACGATCCAGGTGAAGAAGCCCATGTGGGTGAGGATACCTGGGGGCGGTTACACAAGGGGTGTTGTGCAATTCCAGTTGTGCAACTACTCTTGTGGACTGTGTCTGATCCCGTTGAGGTCCAGCAGATCCGCGACTCCCACGTGCTGGCCGCGATGTCCCACCCTCTGCGCCGTCGACTCCTCGACATCCTGAAGCTCGACGGCCCCGCCACCGCCTCGATGCTGGCCGAACGCACGACTTCGGCCGTCGGCAACATCTCGCACCACCTGAAGGTCCTCTCGGCCGCCGGCCTGGTCGAAGAGGCCCCCGAACTCGCCCGCGACCGCCGCGAACGCTGGTGGCGCCGCCCTTCGCGCGCCCTGTCCTGGTCCACTTCGGACTTCGTCGGCGATCCCGTGGGCGACGCGGCAGAGGTCGTCGCGCTCGACCGGCAGGCTTCGCTGTCCCGCTCATGGCTCTCGGACCTGGAAACGGAACCCCCCAAGTGGCGCGACGCCTGGTTCACCAACGAAACCTGGGCGCGCTTGTCTCCTGCGGAGGTGATGGAGCTGAGTTCCCGCGTCCTGGCCTTGTTCGCCGAGTACACCGACCGCCCGACGCCTGACGACTCCGTCGAGCGCCGCCCCGTGTTCCTTTTTGCTCGAGGTTTCCCTGCGCAGCCTTGATCGGTGTTGTGGCGGCGCGTTTTTGTTGCGGGGGGCGGGTTTTCTGTTGTTGTCCACAACTGGGTTTCGCTGTGGACAACTCGGCTTCGGAGATCGTTTTGTCGGTGGGGAGCGGTAGACTGGCCAAGGGCCGTTCCCCCGAGGATGGGTGGGGGCTTTCCCAAGGTGAGTTGCTGGGGGCACAAGCGGCTCGGCCGCGATTTCACTCGAGAAGCTTCGTCGATTGGGCAAAGCCCACCGGTGACGGCGCAAAACCCCTTCGGGCCGGCTAAGCCGCTCAGGCTGGTGGAACCCCTTCGAGTACGCAACGTCGGTCGGGTGGGCGAAGGCCGTTGGGGTGCGAAGCCGCTCGCGCTGGCGAAGCCCTTCGAGTACGGCAACCCGTGTGGATGGGCAAAGCCGCTCGCGCTGGCGAAGCCCTTCGAGTACGCCGAGCCGCGCACGGCCGGGCAAAGCCGCTCGCGCGCAAGACCCTTCTGCCGTGCAAAGCCGCTCGGCCCAGCGAAGCCCTTCGGGCAGGAAAGGCAAAGCCGCCGAGGCGGGCAACACCCTGCCGGCACGCAAACGCCGCCCAAGCGCAAAAACCCTCTGCCACCAACCAAACCCACAGCACGCAGCAAAAGGGTCCGCAACCGCCCGAACCACCCCGATAACCCATGACTGACGCGAAAATGACCACAGCCCTACGGCGAGACCGCAACTTCCGCCTCATCTGGACCGGCGAGACGATCAGCACCCTCGGCAGCGCAGTCGCCGGCGCGTCATTGCCGCTCGTCGCGTTGCTGGTCTTGCACGCCTCGACGTTCGAGGTGGCGCTGCTGACCGCGGTCGCGTGGCTGCCGTGGTTGGTGGTGGGGTTGCCGGCCGGGGCGTGGGTGGACCGGTGGCGCAAGCGGCGCGTGATGGTGACCTGCAACGTGGTGTCGATGGTGGCGTTCGCGGCCGTCCCGGTCGGGTACGTGGCCGGGTGGCTCACGGTGCCGTACCTGCTTTGCGCGGCGCTGGTCGGCGGGTTCGCGAAGGTGTTCTTCTCGCTGGCCTACCGCAGTTACGTGCCGGTGATCGTGACCAAAGCGCAGTTGCTCGAGGCCAACGTGAAGCTCCAGGGCAGCGAGTCCGCCGCGCAGGTGGGCGGGCCCGGGCTGGCGGGGCTGCTCGCGGCCGTCGCGGGACCTGTCACCGGGGTGCTGGCCGACGCTGTGAGTTTCGGCATTTCCGTGCTGTGCCTGCGTTCCGTGCGGGCGAAGGAAACCCCGAAGCCCCGTGGCAAAGAACGCCTGCGCACCGAGATCGCCGAGGGTATCGGCTTCATCGCGCACGATCGGTACTTGCGGTCCCTGATCGGGGCTGCCGCCGTCGCGAACCTCGCGCTCGACGGGTACGCCGCCATCCAGGTCGTGTTCCTCGTCCGTGACCTGGGCACCGGGCCGGGAGCCGTGGGGGTGGTCCTGGCAATCGCGGAGGTCGGCGGTGTCGTCGGCGCGCCGCTGGCCGCGCGGCTGGGGAAGCGCGTCGGGGCGGCGCGCGCGTTCCTGCTCTGCGAAGCGCTGGCCGCGCCGGCGATGCTGCTCGGTCCGTTTGCCACCCCGGGCGCCGGGCTCGCGGTGTTCGTGCTGTCGGGGATGGGCGTCGCCGGCGGGATCGTCGGGTCCAACGTGCTCGTCGGCACCTTTCGCCAGACCTACTGCCCACCCGAGCTCTTCGGCCGCATCACCGCGAGCTCCGCCGTCGTCAACTACGGCACCATCCCGCTGGGCGCGTTCCTCGGCGGTGTCCTCGGCGAAGCGCTGGGCGTGCGCGAGACGATGTTCATCATGGCCGGTGTCCAGCTCGCCTCACTGGTGATCCTCCTCAGGAGCCCGCTGCGCCGCGACAAGGACTTCCCTACAGCAGCAGCACGTCCACTTCGGTCCCTTCAGCCACCTCGCCAACCCCCTCCGGCAGCACGATCAGGCAGTTCGCCTGGGTGAACGCCGCGAGCAGGTGCGAGCCCGGCCCGCCCCGCGGTCCGACCACGCCGGTCACCTCGCCCTCGGTCGGCGTGTAGAAGCCGCGGCGGAACTGGCGCCGCGAGCTGGGCGACGACATCGCCTCCGAAAGACGCGCGCGCACGCGGCGGCGGTCGACGTCCGTGTGGCCCATGGCCGACAGCAAGGCCGGCCGCAGGAAGGCCTCGAACGACACCAGTACGCTCACCGGGTTGCCCGGCAGCGTCACCACGGGCACGCCGTTCCAGTGGCCGCAGCCCTGCGGCCCGCCGGGCTGGATGGCGATCTTCTGGAACCGCACGCCCTGGCCCGTCAGCGCGTCCTTGACCACCTCGTACGCGCCGGCGCTGACGCCGCCGGAAGTGATCAGCAAGTCGGCGTCCGCGAGCTTCGGCTCGATGATCTTGCGGAACTCCTCGACGTCGTCCACCACGCTGCGCACCACGGCGACGCGGCAGCCCAGCTCGCGCAGCGCGGCGGCGAGCATCACGCTGTTGGACTCGTAGATCTGCCCGTGCCGCAACGGGTTCGGGGCCTCGACAAGCTCCGTGCCGGTCGACACCACGAGCACGGACAGCGGCCGGTGCACGGCGAGCTCGGCCAGGCCGACGGCCGCCGCGAGGCCCAGCTGCGAGTGGCCGAGCACGGTGCCGGCGCGCAGGGCCACCACGCCGCGCTCCACGTCCTCGCCGGTGCGCCGCACGTGGTCGCCCGAGGACGCGGCCTTGGAGATCCGCACGTCGACAGTGCCGCCGTCGGTGTCCTCCACCATCACGATCGCGTCGGCACCCGGAGGCAGCGGCGCGCCCGTCATGATCCGGTGCGCGGTGCCCGGCTCCAGCGTCGCGACGTCCACGCGCCCGGCGGGGATGTCGTCGGCCATGGGCAGCGTCACGGGCGACTCGGCGCTGGCACCGGCGACGTCGGCCGCGCGTACGGCGTAGCCGTCCATCGCGGAGTTGTCGAACGGCGGCAGCGACACCCCCGCGTGCACGTCCTCGGCCAGGACGAACCCGGCGGCTTCGGCGAGGGGCAGGGTCGTCACGGGAGTGCGGCCGAGTAGCTCGGTCACGGTCTCGCGGTAGGCATCGACGGAGATCACGCGGACCATCCTCCCCCTCGCGCGCGGGCGTGCAACACTCTCCCGCGGCAAGAGTCGGGGATCAGGGGAGTTCTGATGCAGGTACGAGTCCGCCACCAGCCGTCGTTCGCGGTTGCGCGGCTGGAGCTGACGCCGAGTGAACCGGTGCAGGTCGAGTCGGGCGCGATGATGGCGACCAGCTACGGCGTGACCGTCCAGTCGCAGGCCGACGGCGGGATCATGAAGACCCTCGGCCGCGCGTTCCTCGACGTCATCACGCTGCAGCCGGGCGAGGCGATCACCGTCGGCACCGGTCACGTGGTGGCCTACGCCGACACTGTCCGGTACCAGCTCCGCAAGGTCGCGCAGGGCGTGATCCAGTCGATGAAGAGTGGTGAAGGCTTCGTGTTCGACTTCGCCGGTCCCGGCCAGATCCTCACGCAGACGCGCAACCCGTCTTCGCTGATCAGCTGGATCCTTTCGCACGTCTCCTCCCGCTGATATGCGCGTCCACACGAGGCACACGCCGAACTTCGGCGTCGCGCGAGTGCACCTCGCGCCCGGCGAGGCCGTGCAGTCGGCGTCGGACACGATGCTGGCCACCAGCTTCGGCGTGCGCGAAGGCGCTCCGCCGTCGGCGCGGGGCGGTGCGCGCAAGCCCGGCGTCTCCGTGTTCACGGCGCCTGCCGAGGGCGGCTGGGTCGACCTCGCCCCGCTCGGCCCCGGCGACGTCTACCCGCTGGAGCTCACGGGCAATACCGGCTGGTCGGTGCACCGCGACGCCGTGCTCGCGCGGCCGTCTTCCGTGCGTCACGACCAGACGTGGGCGCCGTTGCAGCAGCTCTTCGGCGCCGACGCCGGGTTCCTCGACCACTACAGCGGCACCGGTCCGCTCGTGCTCACCGCGCCGGGACCCGTCGACTCGTTCGAGCTGTCGGCCGGTGAGCTGGTCACCGTGCGACCGGACTACGTGCTGGCCTACCCGGACACGCTGCAGTGCCGGCTGCGCGCCGTGGATCCGAGCGGCCCGCAGTCGCTGCGCACCGGCGAAGGTCTGGTCCTCGATTTCGCCGGACCGGGCACCGTTCTCGTGCAAGCGCGTAACAGGCGGGTTTCCCGGGGCTGACGAATCTGCGAATCAACCATTGCCGAGGGGCGTAATTCCGGTAGCGTGAACTGCACTTCCAGCCGCTACGGACAGCGGATCTTGTCCTGAGGGAGGGCGCCGTGGCTGTCGGCACCGTCAAATGGTTCAACTCGGAAAAGGGCTACGGGTTCATCGAATCCGCCGAAGGGCCTGATGTGTTCGTCCACTATTCGGCGATCCAGGCCGAAGGATTCCGGACGCTCGACGAAGGGGACCGGGTCGAGTTCGAGGTCCAATCCGGCCGCGACGGCCGCAGTCAGGCGGCGGACGTCCGCAAGGTCTCCTGATTCCGGGGTAGCCGACCGGTTGGGCGAACCGCCCATCGCTGCGGAATGCAGGGCGTTAAGCTGCGCAGCGTGACAGGCGATGTGTCGGGGGACCTCACCGGTCGCCGGCTGGGCAACTACCGCATCGACTCGGTGCTCGGCAAGGGCGGCATGAGCGTGACCTACCAGGCCACCGACGTGCGGCTCGGCCGGAAGGTGGCGCTGAAGGTCATCGGCGACCACCTGGGCACCGACGCCGAGTTCCGCGAGCGGTTCGTGGACGAAGCCCGCAACACGTCCGCGATCGACCACGCCAACGTCGTGCCCCTGTACGACTTCGGCGAGCTCGAAGGCATGCTCTACATCGCCATGCGCATGGTCGACGGCGGCGACCTCGCCGGGCTGATCTCTTCGGGCCCGATCGCGCCCGCGCGCGCCCTGGCGCTGCTCGACCAGGTCGCCGACGCGCTGGACACCTTGCACAACCGGGGCCTCGTCCACCTCGACGTGAAGCCCGCCAACGTGCTCGTCACCAGCAAGGAAACCTCCCGCGAGCACGTCTACGTCGCCGACTTCGGCCTCACCCGCCGCGGCGCCACCGGCCACCGCACGCGCGGCGGCGACTTCCTGGGCTCGCCGACCTACGCCGCGCCCGAGCACCTGCGCGGCGAGCCCCTCGACGGGCGCACCGACCAATACGCGCTGACGTGCGTGCTCTTCGCGTGCCTCACCGGCACCCCGCCGTTCAAGGGCGACGTGCCGACGGTGATCAAGGGCCACCTCAACGGCGAGCCGCCCTCGGTCTCGCACGTGGTCGCGCTGCCCGCCGCCGTCGACGACGTGATCCGCAAGGGCATGGCCAAGAACCCCGCCGACCGGTACCCGAACTGCGTGGCGATGATCGCCGCCGCCCGCGTGGCGCTGGGACCGCTCGCGACGTCGGACACGCCGCCGGGGCCGCCGGGTTCGGGTGGGGCTGTGGTGCAGAACGGACTGTCCGGCTTGGGTGGTCCGGGTCCGGGTCCGGGTCCGGGTCCGGGTCCGGGTGCGGCCGGTGGCCAGGTCGGCCAGAGCAGTCAGGGTGCTCACGGTCCTCAGGGGGAGGGGGCCGGCGTGCCGCCCTTCGGACAGCAGCCGGGATACGGCCAAGGCGGGCCGCAGGGTCCCGGTGGGCCCGGCGGTCAGGGGAACGACCCGGCGCACGGCGCCCAATGGTCGGGACCCGGCGGACCTGGTGTCCCAGGTGGACCAGGCCAAACCGGACCCGGTGGCCAGGGCGTCCCCGGCCAAGGCGCACTCGGCCAAGGCGGACCCGCTGATGGAAACCCGTGGGCCGGCCCCGGCGGTTGGTCCGGCGCCCCGCAGAACCCCGGCCAGCCCCACGGCGCCCCGCCGCAAGGCCCGCCCCCCGGCTACGGCTACCCCGGCATGCCGCCGCAAGGACATCAAGTACCGCAGGGATATCCGGGCCAACACGGTCACCCGGGACAACCCGGCCCGCAGCCCGGCTACCCCAACCAACAACCCGGCTACCCCAACCAGCAACAGGGTTACCCCGGCATGCACCCGGGTTACGGCCCGCCCGGCGACCCGATGCGGCTGCGTCCGCCGTCGCCCGCCGGTGGCGCCGGTGCGTTCCAGCAGTCGCGCAGCGGCGGTGGCCGGAAGTGGCTGTGGATCGGCCTCGGGATCGTCGTGCTCGCCGGCCTGATCGTCGGCGCGATCTTCCTCTTCGGCGGCGGCGGCGACAGCGGCGGCGGCACAACCACCCCCACGACCGCGCCGAACATCCCCGTCGGCCCGGGCGGACCCAGCGGTTCGCAGTCCGGCTCGCCGTCGCTCAACCCGCCGCCCGCGTCGATCCCCATCCAGCCGAGCCGCTGACCCGCGATCTCATCTCCGGCAGGTGACCATCTCGAATCCCGGCTGTGTTCGACTCCCGGGACACGCCGGAGGTCGAGGGGGCCAGCCATGGATTTCGGTGACCGGCAGGACTTCGAGGACGCCGCACGCGGGTTCGTCGCGACGCTCGACCCCGTCACCATCACCGGCGCCGACGGCCGCGCGGTGTTCGACCTGCGCCCGTACGCCTACCTCGACGGCGACTGCCCGGACACGGTGAACCCCAGCCTGTGGCGGCAGGCGCAGCTGTGCCGCACCAACGGGCTGTACGAGGTGACCACCGGCATCTACCAGGTCCGCGGCTTCGACATCTCGAACATGACGCTCGTCGAAGGCGGACGCGGCGTGATCGTGATCGACCCGCTGATCTCCGAGGAATGCGCGGCGGCCGCGATCGCTCTCTACCGCGCCCATCGCGGTGACCGGCCGGTCACCGCCGTCATCTACACGCACTCGCACGCCGACCACTTCGGCGGCGTGCTGGGCGTGCTGCCCGGCGGCGCGGGTGACGTCCCGATCCTCGCCCCGGTGGGCTTCCTCGAGGATGCCGTGGCGGAGAACGTGTACGCGGGCACGGCGATGAGCCGCCGGGCCACGTACATGTACGGCATCACCCTCGACGTGAGCACCACCGGCCAGGTCAGCGGCGGGCTCGGCATCGCCACGTCGACGGGCCGGCTCGGGTTGCTCGCGCCCACCGTCGACATCACCGCGACCGGCCAGGAAGAGGTACTTGACGGCGTCCGCGTCGTCTTCCAGCTCACGCCGGGCACCGAGGCACCGGCCGAGATGAACTTCCACTTCCCGGACCACCGCGCCCTGTGCCTGGCCGAGAACGCCACGCACAACCTGCACAACCTCCTCACGCTGCGCGGCGCGCTGGTCCGCGACCCGCGCGTCTGGGCCCACTACCTCGACGAGGCGATCGAGCTCTTCGGCGCCGGCACCGACGTGGCGTTCGCCTCGCACCACTGGCCCACCTGGGACACCGCCCGCGTGGTGAAGTTCCTTTCGCAGCAACGAGATCTCTACGCGTACCTGCACGACCAGACCCTTCGCCTGCTCAACCAGGGCGCCACCGGCATCGAGATCGCCGAGGACTTCACACTGCCGCCGGAGCTGGAGAACGCGTGGCACGCGCGGGGTTACTACGGCTCGGTCAGCCACAACGTCAAGGCGATCTACCAGCGTTACCTCGGCTGGTTCGACGGCCACCCCACGTCGCTGTGGCAGCACCCGCCGCAGGCGCTGGCCACGCGTTACGTGGACGTCCTCGGCGGGGTGGCCGCCGTCCTCGGCAAGGCGCAGGAGTACGTGGACGCCGGCGACCTCCGCTTCGCCGCCGAACTGCTCAAGCACGCCGTGTTCGCCGACCCGGACAACTCCGTCGCCAAGAACGCCCTGGCCGAGGTCTACGAGCGCCTCGGCTACGGCGCCGAGAACCCGACCTGGCGCAACTTCTACCTCGTCGGCGCGCTCGAGCTCCGCAAGGGCATCACCCCGCCGCCCCTCGACATCGGCGGCGGCATGACGGCGGCGCTCACGGTCGAGCAGCTCTTCGACTCCCTCGCCATCCGCGTCGACGGTCCCCGCGCCGCCGCCGACCCGCTCACCATCGAGTGGCGCTTCACCGACTTCGCCACCACGATCCGCACCACCTTGTCCAACGGGGCGCTGATCCAGACCGCGAACCCGACGTCGACCGTGGACGTCGACCTGACCCTCACGTTGACCAAGGAACAGCTGCTCGGCCTCCTGTCCGGCGGCGACCCGGATGACCTCGACCACACCGGCGACCCCGCCGTCCTCGGGCGGCTGCTCGCCCTCCTCGACTCGGACGACCCGGGCTTCGCCATCGTCACGCCGTGACAAGCGTGGATCACTGACCTGCGATTCTTGCACTCTCACCGTGGGAGTGCTAAACACGGCATTGGCACTCGACGCCGTTGAGTGCCAAGCGTGCGGTCACCGACTGCGCGCTTGAAGGTCGGGACGGTGAGGCTGGCCCAGGTCAGTCGTCCGTCGCGGGCACCGAGCCTGGCCGAGGACGTGTCCTGCTGCCGCCGCTGACGGGGTCTTGAGCTGAGACGCTCGAGACGACGCAGCGCGGCGGTGGCGCCCAATACCGGAGGACCACACCGCAATGGCCAAACTGATCGCGTTCGACGAGGACGCCCGCCGCGGTCTTGAGCGCGGCCTCAACACCCTCGCCGAAGCCGTGAAGGTGACCCTCGGCCCGCGTGGCCGCAACGTCGTGCTCGAAAAGAAGTGGGGCGCGCCGACGATCACCAACGACGGTGTCTCCATCGCCAAGGAGATCGAGCTCGAGGACCCGTGGGAGAAGATCGGGGCCGAGCTCGTCAAGGAAGTTGCCAAGAAGACCGACGACGTCGCGGGTGACGGCACCACCACCGCCACCGTGCTCGCCCAGGCGCTCGTGCGCGAGGGCCTGCGCAACGTCGCCGCGGGTGCCGACCCGATCAGCCTGAAGCGCGGCATCGAGGCGGCCGTCGAGGCCATCACCGAGCAGCTGCACAAGATGGCCGTCCAGATCGAGACCAAGGAGCAGATCGCTGCTACGGCCTCGATTTCGGCCGCTGACCGCACCATCGGCGAGCTGATCGCCGAGGCGCTGGACAAGGTCGGCAAGGAAGGCGTCGTCACCGTCGAGGAGAGCAACACCTTCGGCCTCGAGCTCGAGCTCACCGAGGGCATGCGCTTCGACAAGGGCTACGTGTCGGGCTACTTCGTGACCGACCCGGAGCGTCAGGAAGCCGAGCTGGAGGACCCCTACATCCTCCTCTTCGGTTCCAAGATCTCGAACGTCAAGGACGTTCTGCCGCTGCTGGAGAAGGTCATCCAGTCCGGCAAGCCGCTGCTGATCATCGCCGAGGACGTCGAGGGCGAAGCCCTTGCCACCCTGGTCGTCAACAAGATCCGCGGCACCTTCAAGTCCGTCGCCGTCAAGGCCCCGGGCTTCGGTGACCGCCGCAAGGCCATCCTGCAGGACATCGCGATCCTGTCCGGTGGCCAGGTGATCTCGGAGGACGTCGGCCTCAAGCTGGAGAACGCGGACCTGTCGCTGCTGGGCCGCGCCCGCAAGGCCGTGATCACGCGCGACGAGACCACGATCGTCGAGGGTGCGGGCGACGCTGACCAGATCCAGGGTCGCGTCAACCAGATCCGTGCGGAGATCGAGAACTCGGACTCCGACTACGACCGTGAGAAGCTGCAGGAGCGCCTCGCGAAGCTGGCCGGCGGCGTCGCCGTCATCAAGGCCGGTGCCGCGACTGAGGTCGAGCTCAAGGAGCGCAAGCACCGCATCGAGGACGCGGTGCGCAACGCCAAGGCCGCCGTGGAAGAGGGCATCGTCGCCGGTGGTGGCGTGGCTCTGATCCAGGCCGCCGAGGCTGCCTTCGCGGGCCTGAAGCTCGAGGGCGACGAGGCCACTGGTGCCAACATCGTCAAGGTCGCCGTCGAGGCGCCGCTCAAGCAGATCGCCATCAACGCCGGCCTCGAGGGCGGCGTCGTGGCGGAGAAGGTCAAGTCCCTCCCGCAGGGTCACGGCCTCAACGCCGCCACCGGTGTCTACGAGGACCTGCTCGCCGCCGGCGTGCCGGACCCCACGAAGGTCACCCGCTCCGCGCTCCAGAACGCCGCCTCCATCGCGGCGCTGTTCCTGACCACCGAGGCTGTCGTCGCGGACAAGCCGGAGAAGGCTTCCGCCGCTCCGGCCGACCCGTCCGGCGGCATGGGTGGCATGGACTTCTGAGTTCGGCTGCTGTTTGACGCTAGATCCGGAAAGCCCGGTCCACTTCGGTGGGCCGGGCTTTTCCCTTTGCGGGCCACGGTTTCGTGCCTAGGGTCGGGCTTCGGGGTGCGGCTTCGATCGGGCCGGGCGGTCTTGCGTCATCGGTGTGGCGAGTCGGTTGGCGTGCTCGTGTGGGCGTGGACGTCGGCTCGTGGCCGGTGTCGGTGCGCCAGTCGGCTGGCGTTCTCGTGCGATGTGTTGTGGGTAGGTGGGTTTGACCGGCGCCAGTAGGCCGTCGGCGGCAGTGATGCGCGGGCCGGCGAAGCGGGTCGGATCGTGTTGTCCGCTGTTCGGTCGGCGTCGGTTCGTGGCCGCCGGCGCCGGATTTCCTTGGTTTCGTCCGATGTGGACACAGCGAACGGCCCGGGCGCTCCCCGCGCCCGGGCCGTTTGCTCCCCCTTGGTTGTGCCACCCCTTTCCCCCCAGTACCGCGGCCCTCCCCGGCCGCGACGGGTCAGGCGGCTTGGGTCGCTTCGGGCGTCAGCACGGCAGCGGCGACGTAAACCGGCAACATGATCCCGGCCGACAGCACCGTCGCGGCCACGACCGCGATGCGGACCATCGTCGGGTCGACGCCGAGGTAGTCGGCCCAGCCCCCGCACACCCCGGTCAACATCCGGTCGGTGCGGCTGCGGAAGAGCTTCTTGGTTTCCGGGGTGTACACGCTGTTCGTCATGCCATGAATACTCCGCCGCGCGGCCCCTCGGCACATCGGGGAACGGCCCGGAGACCGACCCTGGACTCCGACCCTGAGGCGAGATCAGGGAAATTCGGGTGGGCGCCAACGCTCACCGCCGCGCCGGTGCGTCTCCGCTGCCGGAGGGGCCGGACCAGGAGTGGGCTGATGCGTGGCTGGTCCGTGCTCACCTGGGCCGGTGGCGCTGAGGCTCAGCGCAGCGCGCGCACCCGGTCCAACCGGGCCAGCCAGGCCTCGGTGACGTCCGGCGCTGCGGCGAACTCCTCGAACCGATCCGGCGCCGGCGCCTGCGGCAGGACCGGGAGGTAACCGTCCACGGGGGACAGCGACGTCGTGCTGACGTCGCCGGTCAGCAGGGACATCGTGCCCAGGCCGCAGGCGAAGTCGAGCTGCGAGAGGGCGCCCGCGAGGGCCAGGCCGGCGGCGAGGCCCACGCTGGTCTCGACAGCGGACGACACGACGCACGGCAGCCCGCACGCCTCGGCCACCTCCAGGGCGCGCCGCACGCCGCCGAGGGGGGCGACCTTCAGCACGGCGATGTCGGCGGCCCCGGCGACGGCGACCTTCAGCGGGTCCTCGGCGCGGCGGATCGACTCGTCGGCGGCGATGCGCACCGACACGCGGCGCCGGACGGCGGCCAGTTCGTCGATGGTGCGGCACGGCTGTTCGGCGTACTCGAGGCCGCCGGCCGCCTTGTCGAGGGCGGCGAGCGCGGTGACGGCGGTGTCGACGTCCCAGGCCGTGTTGGCGTCGACGCGGATGGCGCCGGCCGGGCCGAGGGCGTCGCGGACGGCTTCGAGGCGGGCGCAGTCTTCGGCGAGCGTGGAGTGCTTGTCGGCGACCTTCACCTTCGCCGTGCGGCAGCCGGAGGCGCGGACCAGCGCGTGGGCGCGGTCCGGCGGCACGACGGGGACGGTCGTGTTGACCTCGACACGTTCGCGCACCGCGGCGGGCCAGCCCTGCTCGCTCGCCTCCAGGGCGCTCGCCAGCCACGGCACGCTCTCGGCGTCCGAATAGTCCGCGAACGGGCAGAATTCACCCCACCCGGCGGGCCCTTCGAGCAGGACGCCTTCACGGACGGTGATGTCCCGGAACCGGTTGTGCAGGGGCAGCGCGTAGACCTTCATCACCGCAGATCATGCCACTTGGAAGTCACGTGCCGATCGGGCGGCGACCGGCCAGAATGAGATGTGTGGACGGCCTCGACTTCCGGGTGCTCGGCCCGGCCGAGGTCGTGGCCGGGGGCCGCGCCGTGCCGCTTGGCGGGAGCCGCCCGCTGATCGTGCTCGCAGGGCTGCTGCTGCGCGCCAACCGTCTGGTGTCCGCGGACGAGCTCGGCCGCTGGCTGTGGGACGACGACCAGCGCCGTTCGAAGGGCGCCCTCCAGACGTACGTGCTGAGGCTGCGGCGCGCGCTGGGCCCGGGTGTTGCGATTCGCACAGAGCGTGGTGGTTATCTGCTGGAGCTTGATCCGTTGGTAACGGATCTTGGTCGGTTTCGCACACTCGCAGCCCGGGGGAGGACAGCTTTCGAACAAGGCGAACACCGTCGTGCCGCGGGGTTGTTCGCCGACGCACTCGCGGAGTGGCGAGGGCCGGCGCTGCAGAACGTCGAGTCCGACGCCCTGCACCGCGACGAGGTCGGCCAGCTCGCCGAGGAACGCACCCGCGTGCGTGAGCTGTGGGCCGACGCGTTGATCGCCGTCGGCGAGTTCGGCACCGTCGTCCCGGAGCTGACGCGGCTGACCCGGGAACACCCGTTACGGGAACGGCTGCACGAGCAGCTCGTGC
This sequence comes from Amycolatopsis sp. NPDC005232, assembly GCF_040607795.1. Lineage (NCBI taxonomy): Bacteria > Bacillati > Actinomycetota > Actinomycetes > Pseudonocardiales > Pseudonocardiaceae > Amycolatopsis > Amycolatopsis sp. NPDC005232. The sequence goes on from NZ_JBEXHL010000017.1 coordinate 133,098, forward strand.
TCGCGTTGTTCCATTCCGGACGGCAGGCCGAGGCGCTGGAGGTGTACCGGCGGATCAGCGCGGTGCTCGCCGAGGAGCTGGGCCTCGATCCCGGCGCCGGCCTGCAGCGCGTGCACCGGCTCGTGCTGGGTGGGGCGCCTTATCAGCCGGCGGTCGAGCCGCAGGTGCCGCACCAGTTGCCGGCCGACCTCGGTGCTTTTGCCGGCCGTGAGGCGGATTTGAAGGCGTTGCGTGCTTTGCTTCCGACAGAGGACAGCACGTCGACGCCCATCGCTTCGGTGGAAGGCATGGGTGGCATGGGGAAAACCACACTGTCCGTCCACTTCGCACACGAGATCGCAGATGGGTTCCCGGGTGGACAGGTGTTCCTGAACCTGCGCGGGTACGGTCCTGGCGAGCCAGTGGAACAGTTGGCGGCGCTGGAAACTTTGCTGTCGGCGCTGGGTGTCCCTGGTGACCAGATGCCGGCCGATGTGGATGGTCGCGCCGCGACGTGGCGCACGCACACGGCGGGGCGGCGGCTGCTCGTGGTGCTGGACAACGCCAACAGCACCGAGCAGGTACGGCCGCTGCTGCCGGGGCCGGGCTGCCTGGTCGTGGTGACGAGCCGCTGGCAGCTGCGCGGCCTCGTCGCGACGCACGGTGCGCGCCGGATCGCGCTGGAGGAGCTGGACGAGGCGGGCGCTGTCGAGCTGCTGGCCTCGGCGATCGGCGTTGACCGCGTCAACGCGGATCCTGGTGCCACGTCACGCTTTGTGGAGTACTGCGGCGGCCTGCCGCTGGCGATCCGGATCCTGGCCGTGCGGGCGGCGCAGTTCCCGGACTACCCGCTGGGTTCCTTTGTGGACGCGCTGGACGCCGAGCCTGACCGGCTCGGGTTGTTCGACCTCGGTGATGGCGAGGAGACGAACATCCGATCGGTGTTCTCGTACTCTTACCGGGCGTTGCCGCCGGATGCCGCGCGGTTGTTGCGGTTACTGGGCCTGCCTTCGGGGCCGGATGTGACGCCTGCCGTCGCAGAGGTGTTGCTGGGGTCGCCGCCGGGATCCGCTTTGGACGCCCTGGTATCCGCGCACCTGCTCACTCAGCCGCAGCCGGGTCGCTACCAGTTCCATGATTTGATTCGGGCGTATGCGGCAGAGCTTGCGTACCATGTGGACAGTGTGGAGGAGACGTCGGCGGCACGGTTGCGACTGTTGGATTTCTACCTTTCTTCGGCGTTGAACGCTTCGCGGGCGATGCGGCCCGAGCGGATCTACGGGTCGCTGGAGTTGCGTGTGGACGGTGGCCTCGAGTTCGCCGACTACCACGCGGGGCTGGCGTGGTTCGCCGCGGAGTACGGGAACCTCGTCGCGGCTGTGCACCTGGCGTTCCGGCTGCGGGAGTACGCGCATTGCTGGAAGCTCACGTGGCTGATGTTCACGTACTTCGCCGGCCGCGCCGGCGTCGACGACTGGCGGGCGCTCAACGAGCTGGCCCTGCGGGGCACGAGGCTGTCCGGCGATCGGGGTGGCGAGGCCGGGATCCTCAACTGTCTCGGCGTGATCGACGGGGTCGTGCGCGATTACGCGTCGGCGCGGCGGTACCTCGAGCAGGCGCTGGTTCTGCAACGCGAGCTCGGCTCGCGCGAGGGCGAGGCGCGGGCGCTGTACAACCTGGCCATGGCGGCCGATTCGTCGGCCGACTTCCCCGCGGCGCTCGCCCACGGCACGCGGGCGCTGGAGATCGTGCGGGACTTGCGGATGACCGGCTTCGAAGCCAACGTGCTGCGCGCGCTGGGGGATTTGTGCTGCCGGTTCGGGGATTTCCCGCGTGCCTTGGCTTTGGCAGACGAGGCTTTGGCCTTGGCGCCTGCTCCTCGTGACGGCCGCTTCTCCCTGACCACCCGCGCCAAAGCCCTCCTCGGCGTGGGCCGGTCGGCTGAGGGCATCGAGTGCATGTCGGACGCCGTGGACATGTTCTTCGCGATGGACGAGCACTACGAAGCCGCCGACGTCCTCGCCCAACTCGGCACGGCCCACCTGCGCCTCGGCCACCCCGCCGCAGCCCGCGACTGCTGGCTCCGCTCGGTCCACCTCCTCACCGACCTCGCCCACCCCGACGCGGCGGACGTCCGGGCCAAGCTGGCTGCGATGGTTTCGGGCTGAGTTGCCGGCTGTGGCCGGCTTGCCGTTCGGTGTGGCGGGAGGCCACTCGCTCCCATGCCGCCGCCCGGCGTTCATGCGAAGTTGGCCGGGATGTCTTGCGGTGAGCGGCGAGCGTGCCGTTCGGGGTGGCGAGATGCCGGTGGTGGAGGCGATGTGCCGGTCAGCGGGGAGTGTTGCCTTGGGGTTTGGCAAGTTGCCAGTCGGCTTGGCGGCTGCCGCTGGTTTGTCAGGCTGTGGGACTTGCCGCGGTGCCTGGCATGTTGCCGGGTGCATTGATGCTTGCCAGGGCTCGCCGGGAGTTGCCGGTTCGGGTCGCGAGCTGGCGGATCGTGGTGGGGATTGCCGTGGGGCGTGGCAAGTTGCCAGGGGCACGTGGTGCGGTGGTCTGCGTGCCGACCCCCAGAGACAGCAGGCAGACCACCTGCACCCGTACGCCTTAGCCAACCGGATGGCGCTCACTGTGCGCTCACTGTGCCGGTGGCGGCTTGAGGTGCAGGAGGTTCGAGAGGGTGATGGCGTTGCGGGGAGCTTCGACTTTGACGTCGTTGTCGAAGTAGACGTGGACGTCGCGGTGGCCGTCGGCGTGCCAGGCGGTGATCTTGGTGGCCCAGGTGCGCAGGGCGGAATCGGTGTAGCCGCTGGTGTAGAGCTCGACGTCGCCGTGGAGGCGGACGTAGGTGAAGTTCGTGGTCTGGTCCTCGCGGTACGGCCAGCGGCCGGCGGTGTCGGCGACGACGAGGGCGACGTCGTGTTTTCGCAGCAGGTCGAGGGCTTCCGGGGTGACGAAGCTGGGGTGGCGGACTTCGAGCGCGTGCCGGATGGGCCGGTTCTTGCCGGGTTCGAGGTGGGGTGGGGTCTTGAGCTTGTCGTCGTGCTTCGCGCCGAGCGCGGCGGCTTCGGTGGTGGTGCGGGGCAGCAGACCGAGGAAGGTCTCGACGCGGTCGGGGTCGAACTCGAGCCGTGCGGGCAGCTGCCACAGGACCGGACCCAGTTTTTCGCCGAGTGCGAGCACTCCGGACGCGAAGAAGTTGGCGACGGCGGGCTCGACGTCACGCAGCTGCTTGAGGTGCGTGATGAAGCGCCCGCCCTTCACAGCGAACACGAAATCGGCCGGGGTCTGGTCGGCCCAGGCGGTGTAGCGGTCGGGAGTCTGCAGTGAGTAGAACGACCCGTTGAGCTCCACGGAGTTCAGCCGCCGCGACAGGTACTCCAGCTCGCGGCGCTGCGGCAGCCCCTCGGGGTAGAACTCGCGGCGCCACGGCGGGTACCGCCACCCCGACGTCCCGATCCGAATCCCGGCGATCTCCCTCACCGCCTTCCTCCGCGGCGTGATTCCCCTCGGCAGATTCCGGTAAACCCGCCCGCGCAACGGCCGCCCGGACACTCGCACCGGACTTCGGGACAGCCGACCCAACCGAGAGGACATCTGTCTCACGTCCTGTCTTGCTCAGTGTGGAGGAGAGTGCGGTGGACCGCCTCGCCCCGCGGCTGTCGCTGTGCAGGCAGCTCGCGGTGAGGTGGGCTGCTGCTGCGGGGGATCACGGTGTGGCGCTATGGCCGGAGTTGCCCGGCCGGGTGCGGAACCCGGCCGGGAGGACCTTCGGACGCCGGTCGCCCAGGGCTGCGGCATTGGCCGGGCCCGCGCGCGCCCGGCGGACGGCCACGCCCGGCACCGCTGGCGATGGGCCTGCCCAGGCGGCTCGTCGGCTGGAGGTGGGTGCGTCGGCTGGGCCCGGGGATCGGGAGGCCCGCCTGCGTGGACTGGTGATGGGCGTGCCCGGGCGGCTCGTCGGCTGGAGGTGGGTGCGTCGCATGGGCTCGGGGATCGGGAGGCCCGCCGGTGTGGGCTGGTGATGGCAGTGGGCCCGCCCAGGTGGGTCTTCTGCTGGAGGTGGGTGCGCCCGCTGAACTCGGGGATCGGGAGGCCGGCTGGCGCGGCTCGTGATGGGGCGGCGAGCTGCTCTGGGCGGCTCGTCGGCTGAAGGTGGGTGCGCCGGCTGGGCTCGGGGGCAGGGAGGCCGGCCGACACGGGTGGGGTGGTGTCAGGCCCACGAGAAGGTCCACAGGCGGGTCTGCACGAGGCCGCTGGCGTACTCGCGGAGGGTGCCGGGCTGGGAGAGGTACGTGGGGAGGCTGAAGGCGCGGTGCTCGGCCGCGACGGTGAGGGCGCGGGCCAGCGTGCGCGGCGGGGCGGAGACGGACAGCGTGAGGGAGTCGAAGCCCAGGGAGAGCAGGGTGGCGCCGAAGCGGTCTTCCCAGCTGCGCAGGACGGCGGAGAGCTCCGCGACCTGGTCGGTGGACTTGATCATGCCCGTCCAGCCGAGGAGGGCGGGCATGTCGGCCGGGCGGTCGGTCTGGACCAGGCCGAGGCGGTGGGCGCTGCGGTTGGCCAGGATGGAGCCGGTGTTGCCCGCCTCGGCGAGGGGGTCGGCGCGGCGGTGCGAGCGGCGCGCGAGGCCGGGGAAGCGGGCGCCGAAGGGGCGCAGGCACGCGCCGTCGCAGCACGAGGTGTCCCACCAGCGTGCGAGGGCGTCGGCGGGGTCCACGGAGTCGACCCGGTGGCCCGCCGGGGCAAGGCGGCCGCGGTCGTCGAGCCAGTCTTCCCCGCGCGCGGCGAACCGCTGGTCGTGCGGGATGAGCACGGGCCAGAGCCCGGAGCGCTCGAACTCCGCGACGCACTCCAGGTACCGGTGCGGCCGCGCGAGCGGCTCCTCGGACACCCAGATGCGCCCGTGCCACCGTCCGGGCGGCAAGGTCTGGACCGGCGGTGCCCCGAGGCCGGGGCGGAACGGTGCGATCGTCATGAGCTTCCCCTCGAACGGGTGTTCGGTCCTGCATGTCGAACAGTAGTTCGAGTGACCGACAATTTCCAGGGAGTGTTTCGCTCATCCGTTCGAGTGAATGTGGAAAGTAGCAGCTCAGGGCGGAGAACTCGGGGCTTCTGTGACGGATGAGGTCACTGCGGCAGATGGGTGATGCGAAAGTTCGCTGCGCACGGGCGGCTGGGTGCTGAGGGGCACCGCGGCGCGGGGGTGCGACGTGGTGCTGGCGCGTTCAGCGCGGGTGGGTGCGCGATGGCGAGCGGCGCGGGACATGGCGGGTGGGGTGCGCGGCGGTGGGCCGGGCCGGCCATGGTGCGCGGGGCGCGACCGCAGGCAAGTCGCGGAGTGGCACTAGTCCGGTGAGGGGCGCTCCGATCTTCGATTGCCACCGCGGTCCAGGCTCGGCTTCCAAGCCCAAGCCCAAGCCCAAGCCCAAGCCCAAGCCCAAGCCCAAGCCCAAGCCCAAGCCCAAGCCCAAGCCCAAGCCCAAGCCATCCGTCCAGACCGACCAGACCGCAGGGCGACCCCAACCCACAGGTCAGCGCGATACCCGATCACCACGAGCAAAGAACCGGTAATTTCCCGCCCAGCCGATGTCGAGAACCCGTCACCGGCTCCGTCTCCCGGACACGAGCGGCCGCCGGGGCCGTACCCGCAGGGCAAGACGAAAGGACCACCACCATGGCCCTCGCCGAGGACATCGACCGCGCTACCGACTCGCAGTGGGACTGGGTGGCCGAGCAGACGCGCAAGTACGTGAGTTCGGGCGGCCAGGAGGGGCACGAGCAGAACGGCGTCTACACCCTCATCCTCGCCACCACCGGCCGCAAGACCGGCGAGCCCCGCCGCACCTGCCTGATCTACGGCACGCAGGGCGAGGACTTCGTCGTGGTCGCCTCCAAGGGCGGGGACGACGACCACCCGGCCTGGTTCAAGAACCTCGAGGCCGAGCCGAGCGTCGGCGTGCAAGTCGGCGCGCGGAGGTTCGACGCGCGCGCCCGGATCGCCGGCAACCAAGAGCGCGCGGCGCTCTGGCCGAAGATGGCCGAGATCTTCCCGCTGTACAACGAATACGCGCAGAAGACCGAGCGCGTCATCCCGATCGTCGTGCTCACGCCGAACCGGTGACTTACAGCGGTCGGCGCAGGTCCTCCGCGTCCACGATGTGGTACGCGTACCCCTGCTCCGCCAAGAACCGCTGCCGGTGCGCCGCGTACTCGGTGTCCACTGTGTCCCGGGAAACGATCGAATAGAAGTGCGCCTGCCGTCCGTCGCCCTTGGGGCGCAGCAGCCTGCCGAGCCGCTGAGCTTCTTCCTGCCGGGAGCCGAAGGTGCCCGAGATCTGGATGGCCACCGACGCTTCCGGCAGGTCGATGGAGAAGTTCGCCACCTTCGACACCACGAGGGTCCGCAGCTCACCGCGGCGGAAGCGGTCGAACAGCTCCTCCCGCTCCTTGTTGCGCGTCGACCCCTGGATCACGGGCGCGTCCAGCTCCGCGCCCAGCATCTCCAGCTGGTCCAAGTATGCCCCGATCACCAGGGTGGGCTCGCCGACGTGACGTTCCACAATGGACTTGATCACGGGCATCTTCGTCATCGCTGTCGCCGCGAGCTTGTAGCGCTCGTCCGGCTCCGAAGTCGCGTACGCGAGCCGCTCGGCGTCGGTCAGGGTCACGCGGACCTCGGTGCACTCCGCCGGCGCGATCCACCCCTGCGCCTCGATGTCCCGCCACGGAACGTCGTAGCGCTTGGGTCCGATCAACGAGAAGACATCACCCTCACGGCCGTCCTCGCGCACCAGGGTCGCCGTCAAGCCCAAGCGACGCCGTGACTGCAGATCCGCCGTCATGCGGAACACGGGCGCCGGCAACAGGTGGACCTCGTCGTATACAACGAGGCCCCAGTCCCGCGAGTCGAACAGCTCCAGGTGCCGGTACTCGCCCTTGGTCTTGCGTGTCACGACCTGGTACGTCGCGATCGTGACCGGGCGGATCTCCTTCTTCTCACCGGAGTACTCGCCGATCTCGTCCTCGGTCAGCGACGTGCGCGCCACCAGTTCGCGCTTCCACTGCCGCCCTGCGACGGTGTTGGTCACCAGGATCAGCGTGGTCGCCTTGGCGTGCGCCATGGCCGCCGCGCCCACCAGCGTTTTGCCCGCGCCACAAGGCAGAACCACCACGCCCGAGCCGCCGGCCCAGAAGGCCTCCGCCGCCTGGCGCTGGTAGTCGCGCAGGTGCCAGTCCTGCTCGTCGAGATCAATAGGGTGCGCTTCGCCGTCCACGTAACCCGCGAGGTCCTCCGCGGGCCAGCCGACCTTCAGCAGCGCCTGCTTGAGCCGCCCGCGTTCGGACGGGTGCACGACCACCGTGTCCTCGTCGATGCGCGCGCCGAGCATCGGGTTGATCTTCTTGTGCCGCGACACCTCTTCCAGCACCGCGCGGTCGGTGGTCGACATCACCAGGCCGTGGGCCGGGTCGTTGGTGATCTGCAGCCGCCCGAAGCGGCCCATCACGTCGACCACGTCGATCAGCAGCGGCTGCGGCACGGGGAAGCGCGAGTACGTGGTGAGCGCGTCCACCACCTGCTCCGCGTCGTGCCCGGCGGCGCGCGCGTTCCACAACGCCAGGGGCGTGATGCGGTACGTGTGCACGTGCTCGGGCGCGCGTTCCAGCTCGGCGAACGGCGCGATGGCGATCCGCGCGTCGTTGGCCTGAGGGTTGTCGACCTCGAGCAGCACGGTCTTGTCGGACTGGACGATCAGGGGGCCATCAGTCACCCGTCCTTTATACGTTCCCCCGAGCCGTCCCCTCCCGTCGCGGCCGTCAGGGTGCCAAGATGATCGGCAGGAAAAGCTGGAGGGGACCTTTGACCACACCACCGTTCGGCGTGCCGTCGGCCGCCAACCCGTTCCAGCCGCCGGGCGCGATGCCGCCTCGGCCTGGCGCGCCCCGAGCGCTCTCGAGCACCGCGAAGGTGCTGGTCGCAGCAGGAATCGTGGTGGCGCTCGGCGTGGGCGTGCTCGCCGCGTTCGGCGTGGCAGCGATCGCCCGCTCGTCGGGCACGCCGGTGGCCGGCAGCTGCCTGTATCTCTCCGACGAGAGTGTCGGCACGCAGAGTTACCACGGCGTGGGCTGCTCCGAGCAGCGCGCCACCTACCGCGTCGACGACGTCGAAGACGGCACCTCGAGCTGCCACGGCGGCGACTACGTGCGCTTCCAGCTCTTCCGCGGCACCAGCAGCTCCAGTAGCTCCAGCCGCACCACCGCGCCGCGCGAGACGCTGTGCCTGGCGCTCAACGTCACGTCCGGCGACTGCCTGCGCGACGTCGACGACGAGGCCGAGATCAGCAAGGTCACCTGCAGCGACCCCGACGCCGAGGCCCGCGCGGTCGTCCACCAGGGCAGCAGCGACGAGGACTCCTGTGGCGCCGCCGACACCGCCCTCGCCTACGCCGGCCCGCCCGAGCGCACGGTCTGCCTGCAGCCCGCCGGCGAGAACATCTAGGGCTGGTCCTCCTCCGGCAGCATTGCCTGCACGTCGAGCCGGCTCGGGATCAGGCCCGAGGTGTGCATGAGGTCGGCCACGCGCTGCAGCCGGATGCCCGACAGCGTGGTCGGGTAGGTGCCCAGCGAGATCAGCGCCGCCGTGGTCGGGTCGATGTCGGAGAACGTGGGCAGCGCGTCGCGGACGATCGCCGGGTCGGCGGCCGTCTGCTGCGCCTGCATGAGCACGCGCCGGAAGACGGCCAGTGTGCGCGGGTTGTCGCGCGCGAACGCGCCGGTCGCCGCGTAGCCCGAAGCCGGGAAGTCGAGGGTGGCGCCACTGGACCCGTCGGCGAGGATCTGCGCGCCGAGTTCCTTCTCCGCCCGGGTGATGTACGGCTCCACCATCAGCGCCGCGTCGGCGTCGCCGGACTGCAGCGCGTCGGGCATTCGATCGAACGGCTCGGGCACGAAGTGGATCTTCGCCGCGTCGACGCCGGCGGTCGCGAGCACGGAACGAGCGGTGAGCGCGCCGATGTCGTCGAGGTCGTCCACGGCGATCTTCGGCGACTTCTTCGCTGTCGGCTCGGTGTAGTCGGAGTTCGGCAGCGTCACCAGCGCGATCGTGTTGTTGCCCGAGGTGTACGCCTCGCCTTGCAGCTGCAACGCGGTGCCGGCGTTGGCGGCGCGGAAGAGAGACACGTCGCTGGCGAACGTCACGTCCAGCTGCCCGGAGCCGAGTTTCGCCAGGCCATCCTGGGTCCCGAGGTCCACGAGCGTCACGTTCAGCCCGGCTTCGCGGAACTTCCCGGCGGCCGCCGCGATGCGCAGCGGCGCGGTGTCGATCGGCCCGCCGACGCCCACGCGCAGAGTGGTCCGCTCCACTGGCGCCGGCGCCGCCGCGTCACCGGAATCGAACAGCGAGCAGCCGCTGATGGCCAGCAAGACCGCCACCAGCGGCAACACCAGTGCACGCACGTTCATCCGCTCTCACCTACCGGGAGAATCTCGGCATCACGCTGGATCGTATGGGCCGCTGCCCATACGATCCCCGACAGGGCCGTGACCCCGCCAGTGCGGCTTCCCGATCCGATCGAGCCAAGTTACCGCCGAGTAGACTCGAATCGGACACCCCCGATGTCGTCCGCGGATGAGGTGCCGCGGTGGAAAAGGAAGCTTAGGTGAGCCGTCGCGACCAGCGTCCCCGAACGGGCGACGCGACGGATCCCGCTGCCGCCAGACAGGTCGGGGGCCGCTGGCGCCTTCGCAACTGGCACCTGCGGACCAAGCTCTTCGTAGTCCTGCTGATCCCCGCGCTCGCCGTGATCGGGCTCGTGGGCCTGCGCGTGAGCACGGACCTGCGCGACGCCCAGCAGCTCGCCGAGTTCGCCGCCCGCGGCCGCGTGGACAGCACCGTGACCGAGGTCCTGCACCAGCTGCAGCGCGAACGCGACGTCACGGTGCGGTTCGTCGCAGGCAACCGCCAGGGCGCCACCACCGACCTCACGGGCCAGCGCACGCGCGTGGACCAGGCGATCGGCACGTTCGAGAAGACCCTCGTCGACAGCAAGCCGCGCCTCGACGCCGTGGCCGCCAGCAGCCTGCAGCAGAGCGACGACCGGCTGCGCGTGCTCAGCGGCCTGCGTTACTCCGCCGAGCACTCCGCGTTCCCCGCAGACGCCGTGCTCCGCTCCTACAGCGAGCTGATCTCCGGCCTGCTCGACATCAGCGACATGGCCGCCGCCGACGTGTCCGATCCCGATCTCGCGCGGCTTCGCCTGGCCGGCAACGCCCTCGCGCGGATCAAGGACCAGATGTCGGTCAAGCGCGCGATCATGTCCGAGGCGCTCGCCGAGGGCAGCCTCAACCGCGACCGCACGCGCGCGCTGCTGGGCGCGGAGGCCGAGCTCAACGCCGCGCGCAACGACTACCGCACCTTCGCGACGCCCGACCAGCAGCGGATGTACGACGACACCGTGATCGGCCTCGTCGTCGACATCGGCAACGACATGGTCGAGTCGGCACTGACCCGCACGGAGAACGGCCAGTCGCTGCAAGGTCTGGACCCCAACCAGTGGGACACCGCGGCCACCTACACCGTGAACCTCGCCCACCAGGTGCAGGAAGCGCTGCTCGTACAGCTCCAGGAGCAGACCGATTCGCTCGCCGCGCGCGCCCGCACGTCGACGATCTGGGACGGCGGCATCGTGCTCGCCGTGCTGCTCGTGGCCGGCATCCTGTCCGTGGTCATCGCGCGCTCGCTGCTGCGGCCCCTGCGCGTGCTGCGGCGCACCGCGCTGGACGTGGCCGACCACCGGCTGCCCGAGGCCGTGCAGCGGCTGTTGACCGATCCCGACCCGGCGCCGGAGAACCTGCGCCACCGCGCGGCCGTCGCGCCTGTTCCGGTGTTCACGCGTGAAGAGGTGGGCCAGGTCGCGCGCGCGTTCGACGCGGTCCACGGAGAGGCCGTGCGGCTCGCGGCCGAGCAGGCGATGCTGCGCGAGAACGTCAACTCGATGTTCGTCAACCTCTCGCAGCGAAGCCAAGATCTCGTCGAACGTCAGCTGTCCGTGCTCGACCGCATGGAGGCCGGCGAGCAGGACCCGGACACGCTCGCGGGCCTGTTCGAGCTCGACCACCTCGCCACGCGCATGCGCCGCAACAGCGAGAACCTGCTGGTGCTCTCGGGTACCGACCTCGTGCGCGAGGACAGCGGACCGGTGGTGGCCGACGAGATCGTGGGCGCCGCACTGTCCGAAGTGGAGGATTACCAGCGCATCGAGCTCGGCTCCGCGCCGACGCTCGCGGTGCGCGGCGAAGCCGTGAACGACCTCGTGCACGTGGTGTCCGAGCTGCTCGAGAACGCCACGCGCTACTCGTCGGAGCGCGCAGGCGTGACCGTCGAAAGCGCCGAAACGCCCGACGGCGACTGGCGGATCGAGATCACCGACCGCGGCGCCGGCATGCCGCAGGCCGAGATCGACCGCACCAACGCGCGCCTGGCCAACCCGCCGGACGTCGACGTCGAGGTCTCGCGCCGGATGGGCCTGTACGTGGTCGCGACGCTGGCTCAGCGCCACCACATCGACGTCTCGCTGCGGCTGGCCGAAGGCACCGGCATCACCGCGACGGTGCTCGTGCCCACCGAACTGATCGTCGACGCGCCGCCGTTGCCCGAGCCGCCCGCGCCCGTCGCCGCCGAACCCGAGCCGGCGCCGGACCTGCTGCCGCCGCTCGCTCCGCTGGTCGCGGCGCCCGTCGTCGAGGAAGAAGAACCCGAGCCGCCGGCGGAGACGCCGATCGTTCCCGTGCTGGAGCCCGGCCCGCCGCGGCGCGCGCCGGTGGTGGAGAGCACGCCGTGGCCGGCGCCGGAGGACCGGTCGCACCTCGATCTCGACGCGCCCACCGAACGCATGCCCGCCTACCGGGACGTGTTGTCGCAGTGGTTCGACGCCGCCGCGCCGCCGCCCGAGGGACGCGCGCCTGCGCCGCCGGAACCGCTGCCGGTGGCGGAGCCCGCGCCGCAGCCGGAACGCGGACCCGCACCACAGCCGGAACGCCGGCCGGAACCAGTGCCGGAACCCCCGGCTCCGGAAGCCCTCCCACAACCAGAGCAACCCGCGCGCCACGCCCGCACCGCGGCGGAACCCGACTACGTTGAACCCGCGTTCCCGGCCGAGCAGTTCCCCACCACCGACCCCGACGAGAACCCTTCCCCGCCGGAATGGCCGACGTCGGACGCGCTGGAGCAGGAGGACGGCGCCGAGGACACCTGGCCGTTCCTGCGCGTCTCCGATGTCGAAAACGCAGGCGGGGAAGACGGCGAGGATGGCATGGAGGCCAGCCCCGGGCAGGTGCCCGAGCAGCGGCCGATACTCTCGCTTTCCCCCGAAGCGGTGCGCGAGCGGATGACGAGCCTTCAAGGCGGGTTCAGGCGTGGTCGCCACGTCCGGGGGGACGAGAACCCCACGACCTGATCGAACGGATGACCCATGAGCTCGAAGACCGCCCTGCTGGAAGTGATCGCGCTGGGTCCGGAAGACGCCCAGCGCGCTCAGGAAGGCGGGGCGGACCGGCTCGAACTGGTCGCGGACATGGCGCGGGACGGGCTCACGCCTTCGGAGCAGACGGTGCGCGACGTGCTCGCCGCCACCGACTTGCCGGTGCGCGTGATGCTGCGCGGTGGCGCCGGTTTCGCCGCCGGTGACCTCGACGCCCTGCGTGCCGACACCGCCACGCTTGTGGCCGCCGGCGCGCGCGAGTTCGTGTTCGGGTTCCTCACCGAGGACAACGAGATCGACGTCGACGCGTGCCACGCGCTGCTGAAGGAGATCGACGGCTCGCCTTGGACTTTTCACCGCGCGATCGACCGCGCGCACAACCCGCTCGCCGCATTCGACGTGCTCACCGAGCTCGGCTGCGACACGGTGCTGGCGGCGGGCAGCCCGCACGGCGTCGGCAGCGGGCTGTCGGTGTTGCAGCAGCTCGCGCGGCGGACGGATGGCCCCGGTTTGCTCGTCGGCGGTGGCCTGAGAGCGCAGCAGGTGCACCTCTTGCGCGCCGGGGGTGTCCGCGGGTTCCACGTGGGCAGCGCTGTTCGCCCGAATGGCTGGGCGTCCCCCGTAGGTGTCGCCGCCGTTCGCGAGTGGGCCGAATTGGTCAGGGGTTGAGCTAAAGTTTCGACAGTTCTCCGGGGCATCCGGGTAGTCGAGCCGAAAGCGCGGGCTGTGGAGGCGAGTCAGCACGGGCGAAGCAACGAGACTGCACTTTCTCGGGCCTGGAAGCGGGTAAACGAGCAGGCGCGGCGGCTGCGCAGCGATGTCACTGTGTCGATCTTGTGCCGATCGGCAGTCTCGTGGCTCGGTGTTGCGGGAGGCTGTTTGTTGGTTAATACCGGACCGGGAACTCAGGAAGTGCGAGTGGCGACTGACGAGCTCGCCGCGGTGCTTGCCGAGCTCGAGACCACGGTCGGGGAGGGACCGGTGCGCACGGCCCGCAAACTGGGTTCGCCGGTACTCGTAGGGGATTTCGACGGGGTCGAGCAGTCGCGCCGCTGGCCGTTGTACGCGCCGCTCGCCGTGCAGGCGGGCGTCCACGCCCAATTCGTGCTGCCGCTGCGCGTCGGTCTCATCGATGTCGGCACACTTGTGTTCCACCGAAAGGACCCAGCTCCGCTGGAACCGGTTCTGCTCGCCGACGCATTGGCATACGGTGAACTGATGCTCCTGCTCCTGCTCGATGAACAGTCCGGTGCGGTGCATGCAGAACCCGTTGGTCTCTCATTGAAATCCACGTACGTGCACCAGGCCACCGGCATGGTCGCGGCGCAACTCGACGTGAGCCTCGACGACGCGTTCGCCGCGCTGCGCGCGCGGGCGTTCGCCGAGCAGCGTCCTCTTTCGGAAATTGCAGCAGATGTAGTGGCCAGGCGGTTTAGGTTCGAACGCGAGGGGGGAACTCAATAATGGTCGCGTGTTGGGCGTGGCGTGGTGTGGTTGGAGATGGTTCCGGTGATTGACGGACGCCTGGTCGACACGTTCGTCGAGTTGGCGGACACGCTCACAGACGACTTCGATGTGATGGACTTCCTGCACCTGCTGGCGGCGCGCAGCGTGGAGCTGCTGCCGATCGACGCGGCGGGGCTTCTCGTTGCCGGCCCGGCCGGTGACCTGCAGCTCGTCGCGAGTTCCAACGAGCAGGTGCGGATGCTGGAGCTCTATCAGCTTCAGCGAGACGAAGGACCTTGCCTCGACGCATACCGGCGGCGGAGCCCCGTGACCGTTCCCGACCTGGCTCGCGACACCGGGAACTGGCCGTCGTTCGCCGCGGCCGCCCTCGGCCACGGGTTCCGCGCGGTGCACGCGCTGCCGATGCTGCTGCGGTCCGAGGTGATCGGCGCGCTCAACCTCTTCTCGGCAGACCCCGGCGAGCTGTCACAGGAAAACCTGCAGATCGCGCGCGCGATGGTCGACGTCGCGACCATCGGCCTGTTGCAGGCGCGCACGATCCAGCAGCACGAGGTGCTGGTCGAGCAATTGCAGACCGCGTTGAGCAGCCGGGTCGTGATCGAACAGGCGAAGGGGTTCATCGCGGAGCGGCTGAGCCTGGAGACGGACGAGGCGTTCGCCTTGTTGCGGGGGTTCGCGCGGCGCACCAGCCGCAAGCTGAGCGCGGTGGCAGCCGATGTGGTGAACCGTTCCGAGAGCGCGCGCGAGCTGTTCCAGAAGCCGCCCGCGCTCTGAAACGTTTCGACCGGTCGGTGGAGTGCACGGCGGCTTTTCGGCGCTAACGTCGGTTGCTTCGTCCTGGACCCCGGCGGAAATCGGTTCCGGTCCGGCAGGTGCGGGGAGGCGCGTGATGGCCGTGCGGATCAGCTTTGGTGTGCGCTCGAGGAATCGGCGAGGGGTTTCCTCGATCGCGCCGCACCCGCTTGTGGTGGGTCTGCGGCTGATCCGAAGGTTCTCGCACCACCGGGCTTGGAGCCGGCGTTGACGGGTCAATCGTCCTTCTTTTTCGGCGCCGGCCCGTTGTGCATCAGGCGACGCAGCTTCGTGAGCGCTCGGTGCTGGCTCACGCGCACGGCGACGGCGCTCGGCAGGCCCAGAGCGGCCGCCGTCTCCTCCGCCGAGTAACCGAGGACGACGCGCAGGGTCAGCAACTCGCGCTGCGCCGGCGGCAGGTGGCCCAGCAACTCCTCGATCTGCAGCCGCGAGTCGGTCTGGGCGAACTCGTCGGGGCCGGGGCTGTCTTCGTCGCCCGCGTCGGCGACCGGGTCGGCGCGGTTGCGGGAGCGGCGGCGGAATTCGTCGGCGACCTTGTGGCCAGCGATGCCGAACACGAATGGCAGGAAGCTGTCGGTCTCGTAGCGGTAGCGCGGCAGCTCCACGAGCACCGCGAGCAGCACCTCCTGCGCACAGTCCTCGGCGCCCCCGTCGGCTCCGCGCATGCCGAGCCGGCCGCGGCAATAGCGGAGCACGAAGGGACGTAAGAATTTCACGAGCTCCGCCACCGCGGCGCGATTGCCCGCCACGGCAGCCGCGACGAGCCGGCTGTCCGGACGCGGCGAGGGCGCGCGCTCGTCGGTGGCCATCCACATCGTTTCCCAGGTCGAGCGGGCCGCCGGACTGGAGCGCCGCGACGGGAGAGCGCGCTCGACAACCGAGGACTGGGGACGCTTCGCGGGCCGAACGAAATCCTGCTCCGCAGGACCCGGATTGTCCAATGCAAAACGACCCCGAGAACTCGCGTGTTTTCGCGCCTCCCGCGAAGACGTCAAAAGGATTCCGCGCGGCCAGAGGTATTCCCCGGATCCGCCAGACGAAGCGCGTCGCCCTCCCGGCCCGGCCGAGTTCGCGAGCGAAGGCGTCGCCGCTGCCGTCGTCGGGCTCGATGTGCCGCGCGTTGGCCCGGGCACCACCCCCAGCCGTGGATGGCTCATCCAGCCAGGGCCGGGAGGCTCATCGGGCAACCGGCGAAGGATCCGACAAAAGCGTCAATCACGAATAAAGCGGCAATATGTTAGTTACCGATCGGTACTGTCATAAACGTCGCGAAATTGCTCTCGTGAAACATAAACGGACTGTGAAAAGCTCAGCCAAAAGTAGGTCCCTCGGCGGCTTATGCTCCTTCCCAGATCGAGGCACGGAGTGTTTCGGTCAGGTCCCCCACCGTTTGAGAGGAATTGCCATGCGCTTGCGCAAGCTCGTCGCCGCAGCGGTCCCGCTGCCGGCGTTGCTGTGCCTTTCCCTGGCCGGCGTGGCCCACGCCGATCCCTTGATCACCATGAGCGCCAACACCGCGCCGCTCACCTCGAGCGCCCGCAGTGGCGATGTCGACGCTGGCCAGCAGATCAACGCCGCCCTGTCGCTCAAGCTGCACAACCAGCAGGCCCTTCAGCAGTTCCTCTCCGACGTCCAGAACCCGGCCTCGCCGCAGTACCACCACTTCCTCACTCCGGAGCAATTCAATACGGCATTCGGCCCAACGCAGGCTGACGTCGCGAAGGCCGTTTCATTTCTGAAACAAAACGGCGCGAAGGGAATCGAGGTTTCCGGTAACCGGCAGGCGATCACGTTCACCGGTTCGGCCGCACAGCTGGAATCCACATTCCACACCCGCCTTGGCAATTACACCGACACCACCAACGGCCGCAAGTTCTTCGCCAACGACTCCGCCCCCGCGCTGCCCGCCTCCGTTTCCTCGGTGGTGCAGGCCGTGGTCGGCCTCGACAACCACGCCGTGAAGGAGCACTCGGCCACCACCGCCGCTCCGAAGGTCGTGAAGGCCGTGACGCCGAGCATCCTGAAGACCGCGTACTCCACCAGTGGCCTCTCGGCCACGGGCACGGGCGTGAACGTCGGCTTCGTCGAGTTCGACGGCTACCGCAAGTCCGACATCACCAGCTACGACTCGAAGTACGGCCTGTCCGGCGGCACTGTCACCACCGTCCCGGTGAGCGGCGCCAACTACGACTCGAGCCCGGGCGACGGCGAGGTCGAGGTCGACCTGGACATCGAGGTCGTGCACGCGCTCGCCTCCAAGGTGAGCTCGTACGTCTACGAGGCTCCGAACTCCAACGCCGGCGAGCTGGCGATGTACCAGAAGATCGCGTCGGACGCGCGGGTCAACGTCGTCTCCATCTCGTGGGGCTCGTGCGAGCCGGCCGAGGGTTCGTCGGCCGCCAACAGCGTGAACAACGCGATCGCCTCCGGCACCGCCGAGGGCATCACGTACTTCGCCGCCGCGGGCGACGACGGCACCACCGACTGCGCCCGCCAGACCGGCAGCCTTTCGAAGGCCGTCGACTTCCCGGCGTCGAGCCCCAACGTCACCGGCGTCGGCGGCACCCAGCTCACCGTGACTTCCTCCAACACCTACAGCAGCGAGAAGGCCTGGAACGACGGCGCCTCGGCCGGCGCCGGCGGCGGCGGCATCTCGACGCTGTTCAACGCGCCGTCCTGGCAGTCGAACCAGAGCACCACGAAGCGCAAGGTCCCCGACGTCGCCGGCGACGCCGCTTCGGGCTCCGCGTACACCATCGTCAGCGAGGGCAGCAGCGGCAACGTCTGGGGCACCTCCGGCGCGGCCCCGCTGTGGGCCGCCTTCACCGCCCTGCAGAACCAGGTCCACGGCGGCTCCCTCGGCAACCTGAACCCGACCTTCTACAGCATCGGCAACGGTTCCTCGTACTCCACGGGCTTCCACGACGTGACCACCGGCAACAACACCTTCAACGGCACCACCGGTTTCACGGCCGGTACGGGCTATGACCAGGTGACTGGTTGGGGCTCGTTCAAGGGCACTGGGCTTTCGGGTCTGATCGGCTGAGTTTCCTTGTTTTCGTTGCGGCGGGGCCCTTTCCTTCGGGGGAGGGCCCCGCTTCGATGTTTGCGGCGGGCGACACCATTCCCGAACCTGGCGGACGAAACTGTCGGTGACCGGTGACACAATGCACTCATGTCGACACTGATCGCGACGCCCCGGGCCAGAGCCCTGGGGTTCTCCTTGCGCACAGCTCGCGAGGAACGCCGCATGGGGTTGCGAGAACTGGCCAGATTGGTCCACTTCGCGCCGGGTCACCTGCACAACTGGGAGGTGGGGATCCGGGTCCCCAAAGAGTCCGAAGTCGGGGCCCTGGCGGGATGCCTCCGCATGACGGTGGAGGAACGCGAGCGGTTGGTGCTGCTGGCACGCCACGCTCGTGAGCCGAATTGGCTGGAGAGCGTGGTTCCCGGTGCGCCGGCACCGGCCGCGACGTACGCCGAGTGCGAACGCACCGCGACCCGACTGTTCAGCTGGCAGCCGCTGCTGATTCCCGGATTGTTCCAGACCGGCGACTACGTGCGCGCCTGCTTGGGTCGGCAAAAGAGAATCTCGAAGGACGATGTCGAGGTCGCGGTACTGATCCGGATGGCTCGGCGCGATGTTCTCTCCAGAATCGAGCAGTTCACCTCGATGATCGGCGAAGAAGCGCTTCGCCAGAACATCGGGGACTCCGCGATCATGATCGACCAGCTGCACCACCTGCTGGCGGTCGCCCCGCGCCGCAACATCGCGGTTCGGATCGTCCCGCGTGGGCTCGGTTTCCACGCCGGGTTGCATGGGTGCTTTGTCCTCCTCGACTACGAGAGCTTGCCCTCGATCGTGCACGTGGAAGGGTTTCGAGGCGGCGCCTACTTGTACGATGAAGCTGATGTGGCCGCGTACCGCGACGCCACGAAACAGCTGGCGGAGCTGGCCCTGGGCGAGCAGGAGAGCATCGAGTTCATCCAGGGGGTGCTCGCCGAACTGGAGGCTTGAAGATGCTCGGCAGCGCGTGGCGCAGGTCCAGCTACTCCGACACGGGGCAGTGCGTCGAGGTTGCGCTGAGCAGGGTCGTGCGTGTGCGGGACACCAAAGACCGCCGCGGCGGCGAGCTCGCCGTTCCCCCTGTTGCTTGGGCTGAACTCGTCCGAAAGGTCGGCTGACCCCCGACTGTGACCCTGTTATCCACAGCGACTCGGAGTTGTGGACAACTCGGGCCCTCGACGGCTTGCGGCCCGGTTTTGTCGGGGACGGCCGATAGGATGGACATGGGCGCGCCCCCCTAGGGAGGGCGGGGGTCTGTGTTGGCGGACGGGCTGCCCCCGGTGCAAGAGAAGGCTTGTGAGTTCCCGGAAAGACAAAGGCGGCGCATGACTTCCACCCGGCAAGACGGAGATACCTGGGACCTCGCGTCCAGCGTCGGCGCGACGGCGACCATGGCCGCGGCGGCGAGGGCGATCGCGACGCGCGAGGACAGCGCGCTGTTCGCGGATCCGTTCGCCGAGCCACTTGTGCGGGCGGTGGGCATCGACCTGCTCACGCGGCTGGCGAGTGGCGAAGAGCCGCCGGGAGACCTGGTCGGGCGGGTGGCAATCGATGTCGCCAAGGTGCGCGGGAAGTTCTACGACGATTTCTTCCGAGAAGCGACCGAAGCGGGCATCAAGCAAGCCGTGATCCTGGCCGCGGGCCTGGATTCCCGCGCGTACCGGCTGCCGTGGCCATCCGAAACGGTCGTGTACGAGCTCGACCAGCCCGAGGTCATCGAGTTCAAGACCCGCGCCCTGGGCGAACTCGGCGCGGAGCCGACCGCGGAGCGCCGCGCCGTCGGGATTGATCTGCGTGAGGATTGGCCCGCCGCGCTGAGGGCCAACGGGTTCGACGTGACCGAAAAGACCGCGTGGAGCGCCGAGGGCCTGCTGGGGTACCTGCCGCCGGAGGCGCAGGATCGGCTGCTGGACACCATCACCGAGCTCAGCGCGCCGGGCAGCCGCGTGGCCACCGAGAGCCGGCCCAACCCGAAGCCGGGCGACGAAGAGAAGACCAAGGCGGGCCTGAACCAGATCGCGGAACGCTGGCGTGAGCAGGGTTTCGACACCGACATGGCGAAGGTGCGCTACTACGGCGAGCGCAACGAAGCGGCTCCCTACCTGACCAGTCGAGGCTGGGAGCTGAGCGGCGCCACCATCGCGGAATTCCTGTCCGCCAACGGCCTGCCCCTCGACGACGACTCCCTGCGCCTGAGCGACGTGCGCTACGTGAGTGGCACGCGCTGACCGGCGTTCCCTGCCGGGAACACCACCCGCAACGTTCACTCGGGTGGGTGAGACAACCCGCCGGGAGCCGGGATAACCTCCGGACCATGCGCACGATTCGCGACGCCACGCGGGAACTGCTCCGGAACCTCGGCCTGACCACGGTGTTCGGCAACCCCGGCACCACGGAGATCGCGTTCCTGACCGAGTGGCCCGACGACTTCACCTACGTCCTCGGGCTGCAGGAGTCGGCCGTCGTGGCGATGGCGGACGGGTACGCGCAGGCGACGCGCAAGCCGGTGCTCGTGAACCTGCACTCGGCCGGTGGCGTGGGCCATTCGCTGGGCCACGTGTTCACCGCCTTCCGCGACCGGGCGCCGCTGATCGTGCTGGCGGGGCAGCAGACGCGTTCGCTGCTGCCGGATGAGCCGTTCCTGGGGGCCGTCGAGGCGGCGAACTTCCCGAAGCCCTACGTGAAGTGGAGCATCGAGCCGGCGCGGGCGCAGGACGTGCCGGCGGCGATCGCGCACGCGTACTACATCGCGACGCAGGCGCCGCAGGGTCCGGTGTTCGTCTCCGTGCCCGTGGACGACTGGGACGCCGAGGCGACCATGCCGCTGCCCGTCGGCAGGAGGACACAGAGCTTCGCGCCCGACCCCGCGGCGCTCCAGGAGCTCGCGAAAGCCCTGGACCACGCGGAAAACCCGGCGCTGGTCGTCGGCGCCAGTGTGGACGGGGACGGCGCCGTGCCGGACGTGGTCGCGCTCGCCGAGAAGCTCAAGGCCGGGGTCTGGGCCGCGCCGATGTCGTCGCGGTGCTCGTTCCCCGAGGACCACGAGCTGTTCCTCGGCTTCCTGCAGCCCGAGCGCAAGGCGGTGGCCGAGGCGCTGCGCGAGCACGACGTCGTGGTGGTGCTGGGCGCGCCCGCCTTCACCTACCACGTGTACCGCGGCGAGCCGGAGGAGCCGCTGCCGCCGCTGTACCTCGTGAGCGACGACGAGCAGATCCTCGCCCGCGCGGGCAACGGCACCGGCATCCGCTCCACGCCGAAGCTCGCCATCCAGGCGCTCGCCCAAGAAGTCACCGCGAAGAGCCGCGAAATCCCAGCCCCGCCGGCAAAGCCCGCCAAGCCCGCCGAAACCACGCCGATTTCGCCGGACTTCGCCTACGCCACCGTCGCGGATCTGTTGCCGGACAACGCGATCGTCGTCGAGGAGACGCCGAGCCACCGCAACTGCCTCCACGACCACCTGCCGATCACCTCCACCGACACGGGGTTCCTCACCGTCGCCAGCGGGACGCTCGGTTACGGCCTCCCGGCGGCCGTCGGCGCGGCGCTGGGGCGGCCCGATCGCAAGGTCGTCGCGATCCTCGGCGACGGCTCCAGCATGTACTGCGTGCAGGCACTGTGGACGGCCGCGCGCGAGAACGTGCCGGTTACCTTCGTGGTGCTGGACAACGCGCAGTACGCGGCCGTGCGGATCCTCGGCGAGTCGGCTGGTGGCAAGAAGGTGCCGGGCACCGAGCTCGGCGGCATCGACTTCGCGCAGCTCGCGCAGAGCATGGGCGTGCCGGCGCGGACCGTCGAGAAAGGCGCCGACCTGCGTGACGCGCTGGCGGAAGCCCTCGCCGAAAACGGTCCCGCGCTCGTGCACGTCAAGGTGGACCCGAATCCGCAGAAACTGTATTGATCTTCGCGATTGACCCGACCGGGTGACGCTGTTTGGATGACCGGGTGCAGCCTCTACTGACTCCCGGACAGCAGGAACTCGTCGCACAGGCCGGCAAGCTCGCCGACGTCTTCGCCGAGCGCGCCAGCCTGCACGACCGCGAGAACTCCTTCCCCCACGAGAACTACGACGACCTGCGGGAAGCGGGGTTCCTGCGCCTGTCCGTGCCGGAGGAGCTGGGCGGCTTCGGCGCGGGCCTGCCGGAGATCCTGCCCGTGCTGGAGCGCCTGGCGATGGGCGACGGCGCCACCGCACTGGCGTTCACGATGCACCTCTCGCCGCTGGGGCAGTGGGCGAGCGTCTGGCGGCGCACGCAGTCGCCGCGCCTGGCCGAGCTGCTCACGAAAGCGGCTGAGGGCGAGCTGATCTGGGCGTCGGTCACCAGTGAAACCGGCCTGCGCAACGACATGACGGACTCGAACACCGAGGCTGTCCGCGTCGAAGGCGGGTTCGAGCTCACGGGCCGCAAGAGCTTCGCCACCAACACCGCCGTGGCCACGCACTGCTCCACCACCGCGCGCTACGAAGACGCCGAAGGCGGCCCACGGCTGCTGCTGTGCCAGATCGGCCTCGACCAGCCCGGGGTCCGGATCCACCAGACCTGGGACACCATGGGCATGCGCGGCACGCAGAGCAACGACGTCGAGCTCACCAAGGTGTTCGTCGAGGACAGCGCCGTCGTTCACTCGCTGCCGGTGAAGCACCTCGACGCGCGGGTGCTGGAAACCGTGTGGTCGTGGGCGATGCCGGCGTTCTCGGCCGTCTACACGGGAGTCGCGGCGGGTGCGCTCGACTGGACCGTCCGCTCGCTGCAGAAGCGCGGCAAGACGGGCGATCCGGTGCTGCAGGACGTGATCGGCGAGTGCCAGATCCTCCTCGACAGCTCGCGGGCGCTGATCCGCGGCCACGCCGAAGACGTGATGTCGCGGCGCCTCTTCACCGGCGACGTGCAGGACGGAGTGGCCCGCTGCGCCGTCGTGAAGTACGTGGCGGCCAACAACGCCGTGCAGGTGATGCAGCGCCTCGTCGACGTGCTGGGCGGCATGTCGTACACGAAGAAGCTGCCGTTCGAGCGGATGTGGCGCGACGTGCAGGCGAGCACGTTCATGCCGATGGGCAACCTCGCCACGCGCAAGCTGGTGGGCGCCAACGTGCTCGGCGTGCGGACGCTGCCGGAGATCGGCCCCGACGAGACCGGCCCGGACTCGCGAGCGAAGGCCTGAGACGCAAGAACGGGGCACCCGTCATGGGTGCCCCGTTCAGCAAGAACCGCCTCAGCTCTTGGCTTCGGCCTTCGCCACAGCCTCTTCGGCGACCTCGGACTCCACCAGCTCACGCTCGGCTTCGTCCGCCACCGCCGTCGAAGCCGGCCCGTGCAGCAACCGAGCCACCTCGCCGCGCAGCGTCACGAACTCCGGAGACTCCCGCGTCGTGATCTGGTCCCGCTCCGCCGGCAGGTCCACGGGCAGGTCGGCGACGATCGACGCCGGGGACTTCGACAGCACGAGCACCCGGTCGCCCAGGTACACGCTCTCGTCGATGTCGTGCGTCACCAGCAGCACCGTGGTGCCCTGCTCTCGCTGCACCCGCCGCAGCAGGTCTTCCAGCTCGAAGCGCGTCTGTGCGTCGACGGAGGCGAACGGCTCGTCCATGATCAGCAGCGCCGGCCGCGAAGCCAGCGCCCGCGCGATCGACACGCGCTGCTGCATACCGCCCGAAAGCTGCCACGGGAACTTCGCCCCGACCCCGGCCAGCCCGACGGCCTCGAGCGCCGAGGCGGCCCGCTTGCGCCGTTCGGCCTTGTCGAGTTTGGTCCAGCGCAAGGGGAACTCGACGTTCTTCCCCACCGTCAGCCACGGGAACAGCGAGCGGCTGTAGTCCTGGAACACCACGGCGAGGTCGTCCGGCACGCCGGTGACCAGGTCGCCGTGCAGGCTCACGGTGCCCGACGACGGCGGCAGCAGCCCCGCGATCGCGCGCAGCAGCGTCGACTTGCCGCACCCCGAAGGGCCGACGATGCACGCCAGCTGGCCCGCCTCGACGGTGAACGACAGGTCGTTCACGGCGACGTGCGCCTTGTCGCCCGTGCCGTAGCGGTGGCTGAGGTCGGAGACCTCGAGCATGGTCGACATTCTGACTACCTTCCGGAAAGTTCTAGTGACGGCCGGGCTGCCACTTGAGCACCCGGCGCTCGACGGCGAGCAGGGCCGCGTTGAACCCGTAACCCAGGATGCCCAGCAGCACGATCCACGCCCACATCTGGTCGAAGTCGTACGCGCGCTGGGCGGCGATCAGCGCGTAGCCGATGCCGTTGAGCGAGCCGACGAGCTCCGAGATCGCCATGAGGATCAGCGAGATCGACAGCGAGAGCCGCAGACCCGCGAAGATCTTCGGCATCGCGGCCGGCAGCACAACCGTGGTGATCCAGTAGAACCGCGGCGTGCGGAACGCCCGCGCGGTCTCCGCCTTCACCTTGTCGACCGAACGCACGCCGTCCACCGTGTTCATCACGATCGGCCACACGGAACCGAAGATGATCGTGGCGATCTGCATGCCCGGTCCGATGTGGAACAACACGATGAACACCGGCACCAGCGCCGGCGGCGGGATCGCGCGGAAGAACGCGAACAGCGGGCCCACGTAGTCCATGCCGGTCTTCGAGCGCCCGAGCGCTGTCCCCAGTGCGACACCCAGCACCACCGAGAGCAGCCAGCCGCCGAGCACCCGCTCTAGGCTGGGCAGGACGTGGTCGAACACCGCCTGGCCGAGGAAAACGTGCGAGGCCGGGCCGGAGAACCACAGCTTCACCGCCGCCGCGACGATCTTGGTGGGCGGCGGGAAGAACACGCTTTCCGTGAACTGCGTGATGACCTGCCAGATCACCACGAGCACCACGAACAGCAGCCACTTGCGCGCGAAGCCGCTCAGTCCGCGGCTCACGCGGCCGCGCGCGGCGCTTACCGGTTTGCCGACGACGGTCACGCGACGTCCCCTTCGTCGTTGCTGCTCCAGCGAAACAGCCGCTTGCCCAGCCGCTCGAGCCCTTCGTTGGCGAGGTATCCCAGCACCCCGGCCACGACGGTGCCCGCGAGCACCAGGTCCATCCGCCCGGAGCCGGACGACGCCTCGAGCACGAACTGCCCGATGCCCAGCTTCGCGCCGGCGAGGAACTCCGTGCTGATCACCAGGATCAGCGAGATCGCCGCCGACATCCGGATGCCGGTGAACACGAACGGCGCCGCGTGCGGCAGCGCCACCGAGGTCAGCAGCCGCGACTTCGGCGTGCCGTAGGAGCGCGCGGTCTCGATGAGCACCGGGTCGATCTCGGCCATCGCGTAGATGGTGTTGAACAGGATCGGCCACACGGCCGCGTAGACCGCGAGCGTGATCTTCGCTTCCGGCCCGCCGCCGACGACGATGAGGATCAGCGGGATCCAGGCCACCGAAGGGATCGGCCGGAGGAACTCGACGATGGCCTTGGTCGCGTCGCGCAGCCAGCGCACGCTGCCGAGCACCAGCCCGGCCGGCACCGCGATCACGATGGAGATGGCCATCGCGATCAGCCACGCGAGCACGGACGCGATCACGTCACGCACGAACTCGGTGTCGCCGAACAACTCGCCGATGCGCGCGAACACGACCGTGGGCGGCGGCACGTCGTTCTGGTCGATCAGGCCGGCCCGCACGACGACCTCCCAGATCAGGAGGAAGCCGAGCAGGCCGACCAGGTTCCGAACGAGTCGCACGTCAGGAAGCGCTCGGCTGCGCCACGATCATCTGCGCGACGTCGATCTTGGCCGGGATCGACCCGAACTGCTGCAGCAGGTCCGGCACGCGCTGCAGACGACGGGCGTCCAGAGTGGACTGGAAGGTGAGCAGTGCGGTGAGCGAGGCGGTGGCCTCGTCGACCTTGGAGAACTGCACCATCAGCGGCTCGATCTTCGAGCGGTCCGCGGATTCCTTGGTGGCGCGCAGCATCGCCCGCTGGAACGCCGCCACGGTCTTCGGGCTCGACGTCGTGAACTTGCCCAGCGAGCCGTAGCCCGCGGTCGGGAAGTCCTGCGTGGCACCGGTCGCGGTGTCGATGATCGGCACCGTGCCGTTGGTCTTCGCCGATCCGGTGATGAACGGCTCGGTGAGGAAGCCCGCGTCCACGTCGCCGCGCTTCACGGCCGCGCCGATGCTCGGGAACGGTAGGGAAACCCACTTCACACTGGAGAAGTCCACGCCGTTGTCGCGCATCACGGACTTGGTCAGGGTGTCGCAAATGGTGTTCTGCGCGGTGATGGCGATCTTCTTGCCCGCCAGGTCGCGCACGCTCTTCACCGAACCGTTGGGCATGGCCACGATCTCGGTGCTCTTCGGGCCGGCCGAGGAGGCGTCGGACACGAACTTGATGTCCGCGTTGCCCTTGCTCTTCGCGATGAAGAACGGCGTGTAGCTCGCGTACGCGATGTCGACCTCTCCGGACAGGAGCTTCGTCACGGAGGCGTCACCGCTGGCGGCGTCGACGGACTCGACCTCGAGGCCTTCGTCCTTGAAGTAGCCGTTCTGCACGGCGAGGTGGAACGGCGCGACGTCGATCGTCGGCATGATCGAGACCTTGATCTTCGTCTTCTCGAGCCCCGACGCGCCGTTGGTGCTGCCCGAGTCGTCCGAACCCCCGAGCAGGCCGCAGCCGCTCGCGGTCAGTGCGACGCCGCTCGCCATGGCGAGGGAGAGGAAGCCACGGCGCCCGAGTCTTGCCTGGCTGCTCCCGGCTGATTCAAACAATGCCACTCCTTGGAGAATGAGGTCACATGGGTGTTGACCGTGCTGGGTTTGGTGGGTGTGGCTCATTGTCCGGAGTCACGCGGCTACTGTAGAGAAGCGCCGCATCCATCACAATGGGTGTTCATCAACGGTCCGACAGTGGCGTGAATCACTCGATCAGGGGATCGGGGTGGTCGAGTTGAAGATCATCCGGCACGTCGGAGCCAACTACGAATCGGCTTGATCCGCTACTTGGGTGTTCTGGATCGGCTGTCAAGAGGGTTACAAATCACCGAGTCGTTCGCTACCCTCTGCTCCGGCAGTGTGAGGTGTGGACCACCGATGTAGTGAGAGTCAGCCTCGCTGAGAGGCACTCTGCGCAGGCCGGCACTCGTCGGCGGACTGGTGGCTTAGGCCTATTGGACCAGTGATCGACCAGTGCGGGGACCGAACGCCATGCAAGTACTGAACCGATTCCGCGTCCAGGGCGGCGCGAAACCGCACCTGGAAGTGGATCTTTTCCCCCGAAAGGGTGTAATGGCCCAGGCCCACCGGGCCGCTGAGGTGCCGGGCGGCCTGCCGGGAGCGTGCGGGTAGTGGTCGCGGGCACGACAGGCTTCAACTCACAGGGTCCCTCGGGCCCCGACGAAGATGGTGGTGCGGCGGTGCCGAACGAAGACACCGCGGGGGTGGGAGGGGCCCCTGCGCGCGAAGGTGGGGCGAATCCCGCACGACGGGGTTCGGTCTTCGCGCTGAACAACTGGCGGCTTCGCTCGAAGCTCGCCCTGATTCTGATCATCCCGACGCTCACCGCGCTGGTGCTCGGCGCGTTGCGGGTGGCGGACGACGCGCAGCAGGCCGTGCAGCTCGGCCACACCGCGGACCAGGTCGCGTTCGCGGGCAAGGTGACCGCGGTCATCCACGACCTGCAGGGCGAGCGCAGCCTCGCCGTCGCGCGGATCTCCTCCGGCGACGCGCTGCGCCAGACCGGGCTCGACGCGCAGATCGCGAGGGTCGACCACGACGTCGAGGACCTGCGCAACTCGTTGGTCAACTTGAATCCAGATGACCAGGCCACCGCTGATCGGTACGCCCGCGGAATCCAGCGCCTTGACGCGCTGCGCCCGCTGCGCGCGGCCGTGGGCTCCTCGTCCTACTCGGACGTCGCGGTGCTGGACACCTATTCCTCGATCCTCAACTCGCTGATCCAGCTGGGCCGCGAGGTGACCACCGCGGTCACCGACCGGGACCTGCTGCGCCTCGGCAACAGCACGCAGGCCATCAGCGAGGCCAAGGAGTTCACGCTCCGCGGCGACACGGCCCTGGAGATCGCGGCCTTCCGCAACGGCTTCCCCGGCGACCTCCTCGACGAGACGCGCGCAGCCGAAGCCAGTGGCGACGCGTCGATCGCGGCGTTCCTCGCGAACGCCACCGACGACCAGGTGCAGCTGTACTCCGACACCGTCTCGGGCCCGGAGGTCGACGACCGGCGCCGCATCCAGACGCAGGCGTTCTCCTTCGCGCAGCAAGGCGAAGCGCTCAACATCGACCCGACGCAGCTCGGGCAGGACAGCACCGTCGCCTCCGACAAGATGCGCGCGGTCGAGACGAACCTGCTCACGCAGCTGCGCACCCAAGCCGACGACCTGGCCAGCTCGGCCGTGCGCTCGGCGTGGGTCGGCGGTGTGATCGTGCTCGCGGCGCTCATCGCGGCGCTGATCCTCATGCTCGTGATCGCCCGCCTGATGCTGCGGCCGCTGCGCGTGCTGCGGACCACGGCGCTCGACGTGGCCTACACGAGGCTGCCGGAGACGGTTCAGTCCATTCTGGACGATCCGGATCCGGTCAACGCCTCCAAGAAGGCCGTCGACCCGGTGCCGGTCACCTCACGCGACGAGATCGGTGAAGTGGCGCGCTCGTTCGACGTGGTCCACGGCCAGGCCGTGAAGATGGCCGCCGAACAGGCCCTGCTGCGCGAGAACGTCAACGGCATCTTCGTGAACCTCTCGCGGCGGTCGCAGCGGCTGGTGGAACGCCAGCTCGGCGTGATCGACCGGCTCGAGGCCGACGAGCAGGACCCGGACCACTTGGCGAGCCTGTTCGAGCTCGACCACCTCGCCACCCGGTTGCGGCGCAACGGTGAGTCGCTGCTGGTGCTCTCGGGCGCCGGTCTCGCGAAGTCCGTGCCCAAGCCGGTGCCGGCGGCCGACGTGATCGGCGCCGCGGTGTCGGAGATCGAGCAGTACGCCCGCATCGAGGTCGGCATCGTCCCTGAGGTCGCCGTGCAGGGCCTCGCGATCCACGACCTCGTGCACGTGCTCGCCGAACTGCTCGACAACGCGACCTACTTCTCCGAGCCGGAGACGAAGGTCACAGTGCGGGCTGTGGTGACTCGCAAGAAGGCCCTGGCCATCCAGATCACCGACCACGGCGTCGGCATGACGGAGGACCGCCTCGCAGAGGTCAACCAGCGCCTGGCCGACCCGCCGGACCTCGACGTGTCGGTGACGCGGCGAATGGGTCTGTACGTGGTCGCGCGCCTGGCCCAGCGCCACGGCATCGAGGTGCGGCTGCGCGAGAACGAGGACATCGAGGGCGGCGTGATCGCCCGCGTGGTGGTGCCGGCCGAGCTGCTCACGCAGGTGCGCGTGGCCAACCCGATGCCGCGCCACACGCCGCCGCCGCTGAACCGCAACGAGGTCTCGCACCCGAGCCTGCCGCCGGTCAACCGGCAGCAGTTCGACCAGTTCGACTCGCAGTTCGACTCGACGCCACCGCCCCCTTCGGCACCGCCCGCGGCTCCGCCCGCACCGGCCGTGCCGGCGCAGTCCAACGGTGGCCTCGTGCCGCTCGACCAACCGATCAGCCTCGACGACCTCGTGGCCGGAAACCGCGCTGCCGGGCCGTTCCTGAGCCCGGAGGCGTCGCTGCCCGAGGTGCCGGCCTGGCCGACGGCGGACGATCTCGCCCCGCTCACCCAGCAGCCCAACGGGGATGGTGCGAGCCTGGCGGAGACCCAGTTCCCGCCGCTGGTGCTCCCGAAGCGCGAACCGAGGTACGTCGCGCCGGAGGAGCCGCAGCGGCAGGAGCCGGCCGTGGACGACGGCGCGTCGGCCCTCGAGGACGACGTGCCCACGCGGCGCCTGCCGATCTACCAGTCGGTGCTTTCGCGGTGGTTCAGCGAGGGCAGCGACGACGGCGAACCCGGTGCGGCCGACGAGCTCGGCACCCCGGCAGCCGAAGCGGCTCCGGCCGAGGCTCCGGTCGAACCGGAAGCCGCCGGAGCCCGCGAGGCCGCGGCGGCCAACGGGTTCTCGGCTGCCTCGGTGGCGGCCGACGAGCCGGCCGGGATCGGCGGCGCCTTCGACAGCCGTGAGGAGGAGCCGATCGAAGCAACGCCTCTCTACCCCGGTTCCGACGACGGCTGGAGCAGCGCGTCGGACGAGGGCTGGCAGGCCGCGCAGTCGCTACTGGAGAAGAAGGCCGAGGAGATCACGCCGGCGGGCCTGCCCAAGCGGGTGCCCAACGCGTACCTCGTGCCGGGCTCGATCGGCGGTGACTCCGCACCGGATGACCAGCACAATTCGTTCACCGACGCGACTTCCGGTCTGCCCGGAACGGGTGCTATCACCCGCTCGGCCGCCGCGGCCCGCAACAGGATGGCAAGCTTCCAGCGTGGGTACACCTCCGGACGGCACAGTTTGAAGGAACGGCCGGCCGACGAAGCCCGGCTCGACGACGAAGGCGTACGAGTCACCGGGTCCGGGTATGTGAGCGACAGCAGTGAGGAGCGACAGTGACACGGGCGGGTGCAGTGCAGCCGGGGGGCGGCTCGGCGCAGCCGAACGGCAGGGCCGGCGGCGGCGTGGCGGGCAGCTTCGCGTGGCTGATCACGGACTTCGTCCACCGGGTTCCGGGCGCGGCCCACGCGGTGGTCGTTTCGGCCGACGGGCTCCTGCTCGCGGCTTCGCGAGGGCTGCCGAAGGACCGGGCCGACCAGCTGGCGGCGGTCGCCTCCGGGCTGACCAGCCTGGCGCGCGGCGCGGCGAAGGTGTTCGAAGGCGGCCCGGTCGCGCAGACCGTGGTCGAGATGGCCAACGGCTTCCTCTTCCTGATGTCGGTCTCCGACGGCTCGTGCCTCGCGGTGCTGGGCGCGCCGGACAGCGACATCGGTCTCGTCGTATACGAGATGACGTTGCTGGTCGAACGAGTCGGCCAGCAGCTGACGCCGGAAATGCGCGCGCAACTGCAGGGCGCTGCGATCCGCCGCTAGGCGGATCGGGAACTTCAGGAGCAGACCGTGGACGACGGGCGCTTGAGGGGCGATGGCCGGCTCGGTGACGATTTCACCGGTGGTTGGGCCGAGGCCGGCGATGGCCGGGAGGACTGGAAGTCCTTCCGGGACCGAGTGGACCGCGAGTGGCGCGCCCGGCGCGCCACGGGATCCGACGCGGATCCGGTGCGGGAGCCGCCGAACTGGCTGACGGACTCCAATGCCGGACAGCAGCCGATCACCGGCGAGTACCGCGACCGCCTCCTGGGCGGTCCGGGCGCCGAGCTGTTCGGCGGCGCGAGCGGGCCGCTGTACGACTCCGCGGAGTTCGCGGCGTTCAGCGCGCAGCGCGACGGCTCGCCGGGACCGTCGTCCAACGAGCTCGCCGAAGCCCTGCCGCAGCAGGCCGCGGGCGAGTACGTGGACGAACCTCCGGTGGCCGAGGTGGAGACGTCCGGGCTCGTACGCCCGTACTTCCGCACGCGCGGCCGGACGAGGCCGACCTACGACCTCGCGATCGAGGCCCTGGTCTCGACCAGCGAGCAGGGGCGCGTGCTGGACCGCGTGCGCGTGCCCGAGCACCGGTCCATCTGCGATCTGTGCATCGACACCCGCTCGGTCGCGGAGGTGGCGGCGCTACTGCGCCTGCCGCTCGGCGTCGTGCGGGTGCTCATTGGTGACGTGGCGGGTCTCGGACTGGTGCTGGTGCACACCACCAGCAGCACTTCCTCGGGCGACCGCCCCAGTATCGAGTTCATGGAAAGGGTGCTCAGTGGGCTTCGGAGAATTTGACTCCGACGCGAACACACCGCAGGTGACAGGTCCGACCTCGTCGGCCAAGATCGTGGTCGCGGGTGGGTTCGGTTCGGGCAAGACGACAATGGTCGGGGCGATTTCGGAGATCGACCCGCTGACCACCGAGGCCATGATGACCGAGGCGAGTGTCGGCCACGACGATACTTCGGCCACGCCGAACAAGACGACCACCACGGTCGCCATGGACTTCGGCCGGATCTCGCTCGACTCGGACCTCGTGCTGTACGTGTTCGGCACGCCGGGCCAGCACCGGTTCTGGTTCATGTGGGACGACCTCGCCGTCGGTGCGATCGGCGCCGTGGTGCTGGTGGACACGCGGCGCCTCGCCGACGCGTTCCCGTCCATCGACTTCTTCGAGAACCGGAAACTGCCGTACGTGGTCGCGATCAACTGCTTCGACCGGTTGCTGCACCACCAGATCGAAGACGTGCGGCACGCCTTGACGATCTCCCCGTCGGTGCCGATCATGGCCTGCGACGCGCGCGAGCGTGACTCCGCCAAGCAGGTGCTTATCTCGGTCGTGCAGCACGCAATCGCTCACGACACGGCACTGAGGGCAGGCTAGAACCCCAGTACCCGAAACCGGGTGCGGCCGTTGGAGTGAACTCCACGTGCTTCACCCGCTTCGGGGAGTGGTGCCTCCGACCGGGGTAGGGCTCCCCGCCCGCTCTTCGGTACGGTCGGGGCCGGCAAGGCCCGAACGGGCAGCCGAACGGCCGGTGACCTGCGCAGACACCCCGCTGCGCACAGTTGCCGGCGCCACCACCGAGTGACCCACGTATGCGTGATCCTGGATGGGTTCGCGCGATGCGCGTGCGTATGGGTACGCACAGTGCACGGGTGCTCGCCCGACGCGGGCTCGACAGTGTCGGGCGGGTGAATACGCTGGAACGGCGTCTTCACGCCCGCCCGGCGATCATGGCGGTGTTCGGCGGTGTTCGACCAGTTTGGAGGGACAGTGACCGCTTCCGGCCAGGAGGGCCAGTTCGGCTGGCTGATCACGGACTTCGTGCGCCGGGTCCCCGGCGCCGCCCACGCCGTGCTGGTGTCGGCCGACGGTCTCCTGCTCGCGCCGTCGGAAGGTCTGCCGCAGGAGCGCGCCGAGCAGCTCTCGGCCGTCGCGTCGGGCCTCGTGAGCCTCACGCAGGGTGCCGCACGGTGTTTCGAGGCCGGTGGTGTGAACCAGACCGTGGTCGAGATGGAGCTCGGGTACCTGTTCCTGATGTCGGTGTCCGACGGGTCGTCGCTGGCCGTGCTGGCCGCCCCCACGTGCGACATCGGCACGGTCGCGTACGAGATGACGCTGCTCGTGGAGCGCGTCGGCCAGCAGCTCACGCCCGAACTGCGCGCCCAGCTCCAGGGCGGGGTGCGTGGTTAGTACATGAGGATCTCCGGCTTCGGCGAACAGGACACGGGCGCTTGGGACGCACTGCACAAGGGCACCGACCGTGAAGGCGTGGACTCGCCGAGCCGTTTCGAGCTGAGCACGCTGAAGACGATGCTGCCGCACCGGCGGCCCGCTGCTTCCGCTGTGCCGCCGCCTGCTCCTGTTCGTCCGCCTGCTCCTGTTCCTACAGCTCCGGCATCTTCGTCTTCTGAGTACTACGACGATGACGGGTACGAGTGGGTCGAGGACGGGGAGTCGGGGTACTGGGAGGAGACCGGGACTTCCTCGGGGTACTACGACGCCGAGTCGTACTTGACGCACGAGGACCGTCAGGTACCGGAGGACTCGGCTTATTACCAGGCTCCGGAGCGGCGGCATTTGGCTGCGGTGGAGGAGCCGGCGGGTGGGGCCGGGTATGAGCAGGATGCTGCTCATGCGTCGGGGTACCAGCGTGTTCCCTCGTCCGCGGGCTACGAGCAGGCGCCTGCTTCGAATGCCGCGTACGCCTCGGGTTATTACCAGACGCCGGCTGCTGACGACTACGCGTCGGGGTACCGGCAGACTCCCGCCTCGGATGCATACGCGTCGGGGCACCACCGGACTTCCGCTTCGGATGCTTACGCGTCGGGGTACCGGCAGGCTCCCGCTTCGGATCCTCACGCCTACGAGTATCAGCAGGCTCAGCCGTATCCCTCCGGCTACCACCAGCTGCCCGCTGCTGACGCGGACGATCCGACGGAGTACACCCGTGCTGTCGCACCGGCGTCGTATCCCGCCGAGTACGACCAGGCACCGGCCACCGAGTATTCCTCGGGCTACTTCGAAGCGCCCGCCTCCGAGTCGACCGGCCGCCACGCCGTCGTCGCGCCTTCGCACTCGGACCAGCGCGGCCGCCGCGCCGCCGTCGACACCGCCGACCGCGACCGGCCCTACCGCCCCACCCCGGCCGACGTCGGCTACCTCCCGCCTGCCGACGCCCAGCACCGCCTCGCCGAACCCCCGGAGCGCACCACCGGCCGCCGCCGCGCGCCCGAACCCGTTGTGCCGCAGCATGATTCGTACCCGGCAGAGCCGTACTCGCCTGAGTCGTACCCGGCTGCGCAGTACTCGCCCGAGCCTGCCGCGCACCAGTCCGAGGCTGAGCAGTACGCGCCTGAACCCGTTGCGGCACACCAGGATCAGTACGCGGCCGAGCCGTACTCACCTGAGTCCGAGCAGACGTGGTCCCGCGAAGACCCGCCCCCAGCGGCAAAACCGGCCAAATCCCGCGTCCGCCCCTACGCCCGCACCCGCGGCCGCACCCGCTCCGACCACAACCTCGCCCTCGAAGCCCTCGTCTCCACCAGCGACGACGGCCGCCGCTACCGGGGCGTGCGCTCCATCGAGCACCGCCGCATCTGCGACCTCTGCCTGGACACCCGCTCGGTCGCCGAGATCGCCGCCCACCTCCACCTGCCCCTCGGTGTGGTGAAAATCCTGGTCGGCGACATGGCCGACATCGGCCTGGTCCTCATCCACCAAACCGAACTCGTCCTGGGCGACCGCTCCTCGCGCGACTTCATGGAGCGTGTCCTGCAGGGCCTGCGCAACCTCTGACGGGGGAGCGCCGTCCGACGGATGAAGCTGCTAGCTTCCGCGCATGATGGACCACAGCGACAGCGCCGCTCTCCGGACGCTGGTGACCGAAGCCGGCAGTGAGATCCTGCTGTTCGGCATCACGCCGCCCCGTCTGAGCACCGATCCCGAGCGGATCCGGGAGATCACCGCGGCGACGTTGGCGCGGTTGGACTCCCTCGAGGTCGACGGTCTGGCGCTGTACGACATCGACGACGAGAGCGACCGCAACCCGGCGGAGCGGCCGTTCCCCTACCTGCCGACCCTTGATCCCGCCGCGTACCACGCGGAATACCTCGGCGAGTGGAATCGCCCGGCGGTCGTCTACCGCTGTGTGGGCAAGTACACCGAGGCACAGCTGCGGACCTGGATGCAGACAGCCGACACTGATCGCGTGCTCACCGTGTTCGTCGGCGCGTCTTCGAAGGACAAGGAGGTGCGGACCCGCCTGTCCCAGGCTCAGGCGCTGCGCCGGGACGCCCGTCCGGACCTGCTGCTCGGCGGTGTCGCCATCACCGAACGCCCCGACGAGCACCGGCGGCTGATCACCAAGCAGCAGGCGGGCTGCGCGTACTTCATTTCGCAGGTGATCTACAGCTCCGACGCGGCGAAGAGCATGGTCTCCGACTACTACTACGCCTGCCGCGAGCAGCACCTCGAACCGAAGCCCGTCGTGTTCACACTCTCGGTGTGCGGCTCGGTGAAGACGCTGGCCTTCCTCAAGTGGCTTGGCGTCCACGTCCCACGCTGGCTGGAAAACTCCCTGCGCCACGCCGACGACACACTGGCCGAGTCCTACCAACACTGCCTGACGACCGCCCGCGAACTGACGGCCTTCTGCCGCAAACTCGGTCTGCCCTTCGGCTTCCTGGTGGAAAGCGTGTCCATTCGCAAGGCCGAGATCGAGGCATCGGTCGCCCTCGCCGGCGAGCTGAGCCGACTGCTCGGACGGGGCAGACCATCCGTGTGAGGCAGTGCGGCGCAACAACCTCCGGCGGACCTACTCCTCCACCAACGCGGCCGAAGTGATCCGGTGCAACGGGTACCGCTCGTGATCCGTC
Source organism: Amycolatopsis sp. NPDC005232 (assembly GCF_040607795.1). Classification (NCBI taxonomy): domain Bacteria; kingdom Bacillati; phylum Actinomycetota; class Actinomycetes; order Pseudonocardiales; family Pseudonocardiaceae; genus Amycolatopsis; species Amycolatopsis sp. NPDC005232. The sequence continues at coordinate 168,737 of NZ_JBEXHL010000017.1, forward strand.
CCCTCCAGCACGCCGCCGCCGACGCGGACCGGGCGGACGACGCGTTGGCTGGCCGTGCCGCGGGAGTCGACGAAGCCGATCCACACTTCGCGGCGTTCGAGGGTTGCGCGGGAGAGCAGTTCCAGTGTTGCGGTGGTGTCGGCGCCGCCGCCGGAGTGTGCGCGGACGGCGGAGCCGCGGCGGCGGGCGGTGGCCGCGTCGCCGGCGCGGAGGTTGGCGACGATGCGCGTGGTCTGGTCGTCGGTGAGGACGGCCTGCTCGCCGGGGCGTGAGCGGGCCGCGCGGGCGCGCGCGGGGAGGCGGCGCCCGGACGGGCGGATGTCGACGACGCGGCCGTCGGGGCCTTCGGCGGCGGGCGCGAAACCCGCGCCGCGCAAGGCTTCCAGGACTTCGCCGAGCGGCACGGGGCTGATGAGGACCGTCGGCGCGATCATGCGCAGGTCGTACTCCGCGGCGACGGGGTGGGCGAGCACCTCGGCCAGCAAGGCCTCGTCGTCGCAACGAAGGAACGACCCGGCGGCGCCGCCGCGGAGGCGGCCGTGGCGGCGGGCGACGTCGTCGATCAAGTACGTGAGCGACTGCGGCACGGGGGTGGCGGACTTGGCGCGGAACAGCGCGTGCAGTTCGTCGGCGGTACGGCCGGTGTCGAGGGCGCGGCGCACGGTCGGCTCGGTGACGCGGTAGACCGTCGCGTGCCCGGCCGACTCGATGTCGGCGACGGCGGCCATGGCGGTCGCCAGTTCGGGCTCGAGCGGTCCCGGCGCGACGACCGTGAGGTCCGCCTGCACCAGTACGTGGTCGACGGGCTTGGGCAGCGCGTCGTGCATCGCCTCGACGGCGCCGGGGCGGTCGTCCTCCAGCAGCAGCCGCGTCGCGGTGGTCAGCGCGCCCAGGCCGACCAGGCCCAGCGCCGACGCCTCGGCCATCGTCCAGCGCACGGTCTCGTCCCGCAGCCGTCCGCCCCGCCGCGGCGCGCGCCACGCGAGCACGGACACCAGCTCGTCCACGCTCTTCACACCGGAGCCAGGTGCCAAATCCCCCAAAGCAACCAGCGCCCGACGGCGCGCAACCGGCGCGAGCGGGCGACGCAGATCCTCCGACAACGGCGCGATCGGCTTGTCCTTCGCGTCCCGCCCGCCGGCCAGCCCGGGCAGCCGCGGCAGCTCCAGCCACGCCTGCGCGAGCGTCATCCAGCGCTGCACCGTCGGCGACGCGAGCCACGAATCCGTGAGTGTGGTCGGCACCCACTCGGGCGTCGTCGCCTCGCTGTCGGCCACCAAGCCGGCGCCCACGGCCAGCTCCGCGACGAAAGAAGCGCGCGCCTCGTCCGACTCCAGGTCCTTCGCCATCTTCCGCAACTCCCGCACGCCCAGCCCGCCGGACTTGAGCACGGGCGGCGGTGTGACCGACCACGAACGCAGCAGTGTCTCCATCTGCCGCAACAACTCCATCGCCTCGCCGGCCGCTGTGGAGTCCACAGTGTCCGTCTGATGTGGATGGACGGGCAGCTTCGGCTCGACCAGTGTGGCCGCCTCGAACGCCGCCCCGCCGCGCAGCAACAGCCCCAGTTCGCGCGGTAGTTCCACCGTCTGGTCGTCGCGGCGCAGCAACAGCGAGCGCGCCAGCAGCTTCTGCACGGGCGTGGCCGCGTCGGACAGCGAGACGTCGAAGCTCGCGTCACGCGTGCGCCCGATCGGCGGGCCCGCGGCCAGCGCCGTGAGCACCTTGCGCTCGTCCTCGCCGACCTCCGCCAGCCGCGCCGCCAAGTCGGAAGCCGCCAACGCCGGCGACGGCGCCCCGAGGCCCGCCGGGAACGGCCCCAGCGCGTCACGCGCCGCCGGGGGCGCCCGCAGCTCGTCGTCCGCGCCCCACACCAGCGCCCGCGCACGCAACCGCGCCAGCGGGCCCGAAATGTCTGTTCCCACCAGTGTCGCGACAGAAGTCAGCGAAACCGGCGCGGTGTCCGCTCCCGCCACGAGCAGGCCGTCGAGCACCGCCAACGTGAACGTGTCGAGGTCCTCGCAAGCGCGCGCGACGGAGCCCGGTGTGCCGGCGCGCGTGGCCAGCACCGTGGTGTCCGAAGGCGGCGGGGTCGACAGATCGCGACGGGTGCGCAGCAGGTCGGCCAGTGCTTCGTCGGACTCCGCACGCAGCCAGTCCGCCAGAGAGGTCGCGGGCATAGACGTCCAGGATACCGGGCGGGTGCGCGGGCGCAGGGGGTGTTCGGGCAGACTGTGGGCGAACCGACGGCACCAGGTCAATGGAGGGCGTTGTGGCGAAGGGCGAGAACGGCAAGAAGAAGGGCGTCGACCCCACGTGGCCGGCGGAAGACGGTGAGCACCCCGTGTCGGAGCTCGCGTCTGACCGTCAGGGCGCGCTGTCGCCGTTCGGCGACCTGACCTTCCCGCTCGACTCGGTGCCCTACGTGCACCCGGAGACGGAAATCAACCGCTGATTCCCCACTTCTGGGCAAACGACCGTAGTTACTGGTCGGTCACCCGGTTGGGGTCGGGTGGCGGCGGTCACGGGGCTAGTGTTCGGGTGTCCTAGCCACAGGTTTCCCAGCGGGGAGTTAGTGCCATGCCGGTTCCCGGTCCCGGGTATTCGATCACCGTCCGGGTCGAGGCCCCGGCTTCCTCCACGGCCGCCGGTGACCTCACCACCGCCGTCGGCCGTGTCGGCGGGGTGCTCACGGCGTTCGACGTCGTCGAGTCGCACGCCGACACGATCGTGGTCGACATCAGTGCCAACGCGCTGTCGGAGAACCACGCGCAGGACATCACCCAGGCGCTCGACTCGCTGCCGGGCGTGAAGGTCCGCAAGGTCTCCGACCGGACGTTCCTGATCCACCTCGGCGGCAAGATCGAGGTCACGCCCAAGGTCGCGCTCCGCAACCGTGACGACCTCTCCCGCGCGTACACGCCGGGTGTCGCCCGCGTGTGCCAGGCGATCGCCGCGAACCCCGAGGACGCGCGCCGCCTGACCATCAAGCGCAACACCGTGGCCGTGGTCACGGACGGCTCGGCCGTGCTCGGCCTCGGCAACATCGGCCCGGCCGCCGCGCTGCCCGTGATGGAGGGCAAGGCCGCGCTGTTCAAGAAGTTCGCGGGCGTCGACGCGTGGCCGGTGTGCCTGGACACTCAGGACACCGAGGAGATCATCAAGATCGTCAAGGCGATCGCGCCGGTCTACGCGGGCATCAACCTCGAGGACATCGCCGCGCCGCGCTGCTTCGAGATCGAAGCGCGCCTGCGTGAGCAGCTCGACATCCCGGTGTTCCACGACGACCAGCACGGCACGGCGATCGTGGTCGTCGCGGCCTTGCGCAACGCGCTGCGCGTGGTCGGCAAGGAGATCGAGGACTGCAAGATCGTGGTCAGCGGCGTCGGTGCGGCCGGCTCGGCGATCATCCGGCTGCTGCTGCAAAAGAACCCGGGTGACATCGTGGCCGCCGACATCGACGGCATCGTCCACCCGGACCGCGGCAACCTCGACGACAACCTCACCTGGATCGCGAATCACACCAACCGCGACAAGCAGGCCGGCACGCTGCACAAGGCCCTGGTCGGCGCCGACGTCTTCATCGGCGTCTCCGCCCCGAACCTCTTCGGCGCCGAGCAGGTGGCGACGATGAACAAGGACGCCGTGGTCTTCGCGCTGGCCAACCCGGACCCGGAGATCGACCCGCTCGAGGCGCAGCAGCACGCCGCCGTGGTCGCCACCGGCCGCAGCGACTTCCCGAACCAGATCAACAACGTGCTGGCGTTCCCCGGCGTCTTCCGCGGCCTGCTCGACGCCGCCGCGCACAACATCGACGACAACATGCTGCTGGCAGCCGCCGACGCGATCGCCGACGTGGTGGACCAGAGCCGGCTCAACGCGTCGTTCATCGTGCCGAGCGTGTTCGACAACGCGGTGGCCCCGGCCGTCGCGGAGGCCGTGAAGGCGGCCGTTCGCGCGGAGGCCGCGGCCGGCTGAGTTCCTCACGCCCTGGAGGCCCCGTCATCGCTTACCGCGGTGACGGGGCCTTTTTGTCGGCCGGGACACCGCTGGCATAGCCTCCTGGGGTGAGTGAACTCAGCCACGTCGACGAAACCGGCGCCGCGCGGATGGTCGACGTCTCCGGAAAGACGGCGACCGCGCGCACAGCGCTCGCCGGCGGCACGGTGCACACCACCGCCGAAGTGGTGGATCTGTTGTCCGCCAACGGGTTACCGAAGGGCGACGCCTTGGCGACGGCCCGGATCGCCGGCATCATGGGCGCCAAGCGCGTGCCGGAACTCATCCCGTTGTGTCACCAGATCGCGTTGTCCGGCGTGAAGGTGGAGTTCGAACTGGACGGGAGCGCCGTCCACATCAGCGCGACGGCGAAGACCACCGACGTCACCGGCGTCGAGATGGAGGCCCTCACGGCCGTCGCGGTCGCGGGGCTCACGCTGCACGACATGATCAAGGCCGTGGATCCGGCCGCGACGCTCGACAACGTCCGGCTGATTCGCAAGGACGGCGGCAAGACCGGCACGTGGGAGCGGCAGTCATGAGCGAGGCACGGGTGATCGTGGCGTCCAACCGCGCCGCGAAGGGCGTCTACGAGGACAAAACCGGGCCGGTGCTCGTGGAGTGGCTCGCGGCGCGCGGTTACGCGGTGCCCGTCCCGGTGGTCGTCGAGGACGGCGAACCGGTGGGGATCGCCTTGCGCGCGGCGGTTTCCGAGGGCGTCGCGGTGGTCCTGACCACAGGCGGCACGGGCATTTCGCCGACGGATCGCACTCCGGACGTCACGCGCGAAGTGCTGGACTACGAGCTTCCGGGCGTCGCGGACGCGATTCGCTCCGCGGGCCTGCCGCACGTGCCGACGGCTGTGTTGTCGCGCGGCCTCGCGGGTGTCGCGGGCCGCACGCTCGTCGTCAACCTGCCCGGCTCGCGCGGCGGCGTGAAGGACGGGTTGGGCGTGCTGGAGGGGATCCTCGACCACGCCGTGGACCAGCTCGCCGGCGGCGACCACCCACGACCTGCTTCAGAAGAGCTGGCCAAGGCCGAACAAGCCGCTGAGTCCACGGAGAACTCGGCTTCCGTCGCCGACGCACTCGCCGCGGACTCGCTGCCGGCGGATCCGCTCGAAGCCAAGACCCCGAGCACACCTGCGGTTCGCATCCTCCGTGCGGAGGTCAGCGACCAGCCGTTGTCCGTCGAGGACCACGCCCGCCTCGTGGAGGACGACGCGGCCGGTGCCGTTGTCACCTTCGGCGGGGTCGTACGCGACCACGACGGCGGCAAGGGCGTGCTCGACCTCATCTACGAAGGCCACCCCACCGCGGGCGAGGTGCTCGCCCAGGTCGTCACCGAGCTCGCCACGGGCTGGACGGGTGTCCGCGCCGTGGCCGTGAGCCACCGCGTCGGCCCGCTCGCCATCGGCGACGTGGCGCTGGCGTGCGCTGTCGCCGCCGAACACCGCGGCCAGGCCTTCTCGGCCTGCGCGGAGCTCGTCGACGAGGTGAAGGCCCGGCTCCCGATCTGGAAGCACCAGCACTTCACCGACGGCTCCGACGAATGGGTCAACTCACCCTGATTCGCCGCGGCCGTGGCCGTTCGTCAGACCCCACGAAGGGCCCCACCGCCGGGGGAAATTCGCGGTGGGGCCCTTTCGTCGGATCACAGCCAACCGAACGCTGCGCCCTGAAGGACTTCACGACCTCACGAGGAGGTCAGGAGTCACTTGGTGGCGATCTTCTGACCGACCAGGATCAGGTCGGGGTTCGGGATGTAGGACTTGTTCAGGTTCTGCAGCTTCTGGAAGCCACCCTGAACGTTGAGCTGCTTGGCGATCTTCGACAGGCTGTCGCCGGACACGACGGTGTAGTCACCGTTCGGGTTCGAGCTCGGCACGCCGGTGGCCGGAGTGCTGGCGACCTTCTTGGGGGCGCTCGTGCTCTTCTTCGGGGTCGCCTTCTTGGTGGTCGACTTCGAGGTCGACTTGGTCGACTTCGTCGACTTGTGCGCGGCGGTCGAGCCGCCGGCACCCTTGCCGTAGCAGTTCGGCCACGCGCCGCCGCCCTGACCCGCGAGAACGCGTTCGGCCACGGCGATCTGCTGCTCACGGGAAGCGCTCGACGCGCTGCCGGTGCCGCCGTAGGCCTTCCAGGTGCTCTGCGTGAACTGCAGGCCGCCGTAGTAGCCGTTGCCGGTGTTGGTGTTCCAGTTGCCGCTGCTCTCACACTGCGCGACAGCGTCCCAGTTGGTCGCCGACGCGGGGGTCGCGGCGATCGCGATGGGCGCGCCGACCGCGATACCCGCGACAGCGACGCGGGCGATGGTGCGGGTGGCGGCGGACATCTTGCGGTGCTTGCCTCGGTAAGACATGAGAATACTTCTCGGTTTTCCTGCGCCTACGAGCCCGAAGGCTGAGGGCCGGGTTGGGAGCCCGTCCGCCCGTTGCCGGGCGGCAGACGCGGACTGCGCACGACGCGCGGTCTTCGTCCCCTCGTCCCTGTCCGGAAATGCTTTCGCTCGGGGTATGGGTCCGGGGATCCGCTGGACAGGGCTAGGCACTACGGATTCCCGGTCTTGCTCGGTTGGTCGGGGCCAACCGAAAAGCGACGGTACGTAATGAGAGCCGTGATCGGAAATCATTCGGCATGTGACCTACGTCACAGTAACAGCACGCAACCTCTCGCGATCGGCATGTTTGCGCAGGTCAGTGGGCCGTTATCTGCCCGTTTTCTGCCCGAGATATTTCACAGATCGTGAGGCTTGGATCACGTCGATAAGGCGTCAACGGTCCATTCGCGCGGCCTTTGAGTTGGGCACCTTAAACCACCCAGTGCGAAGTCTGCCAGTGCACGTCGAGTGGTTCTGTGGGTGTCCGGGAATACGCCGTGAGCGAACTACTCCGGAGAGTAGGTATTGACAAAAATGGCCGCTCAAGGCGCCTTGAGCGCCGCTCGGCGTGGTCCGGACCAAATGGCCGGACAGGAGGGTTCGAGGGCCCAGTGAGCCACTGGGCCGGGTCTGACGGGGTCTCGCGAGGGTCAGCCGCCGGCGAAGGGCGGGAGCACGTCGAGTTGCGCTCCGTCACTGAGGGCGCGATTCTGATTACGGACGGCAACCTCGTTCAACAGGAAGCTCGCCGCGTCGAGGATGCGCGGCAGCGGTCCCGGATGCAGTTCGCGCACCAGGCGGACGGCGTCCGCGACGGTCGAGCCCTCGGGAAGCTTCAGCTTCTCCTCTTCCACTCCCGCCGCCGCGCGGGCGGAGGCGAAGTAGCGGACCAGCACGGTCATCGGTTCCAGAGACTGGGGTGACATGTCATCCGCCGATCGCACTCATGGGCCGGATCGGCTGCGCGAACCCGGCTTCGTTGATCTCGTGGCCGGCGAGCTTGCCCCACATCGTGGCCCGCCACGCGTCCGCCACCTCTTCATCGCGCGCGCCCGCGCGCACGAGGGCGCGCAGGTCCGTCTCGTCGTTGGAGAAGAGACAGGAGCGCACCGCGCCGTCGGCCGTGAGCCGGGTGCGCTCGCAGGCGGAGCAGAACGGCCTGGTCACCGACGCGATCACACCCACGTCGCCGGGTCCGCCGTCGACCAGCCACCGCTCGGCCGGCGCGCCGCCGCGGGCGGCCGGGAACGGCGACAGCGAGAACTCCTCGCCCAGCATGCTCAGGATCTCTTCGGCCGTGATCATCTCGCCGCGGTTCCAGCCGTGCTGCGCGTCGAGCGGCATCTGCTCGATGAACCGCAGGTGGTAGCCCTCTTCGAGGCAGAACCGCAGCAGCGGCACGGCCTCGTGGTCGTTGAGCCCGCGCATCAGTACGGAGTTGACCTTCACCGGCGCCAGCCCCGCGTCGCGCGCGGCCGCGAGGCCCGCCAGCACGTGGGAGAGGCGGTCGCGGCGGGTGATCTGCTCGAACAGGGCGCGGTCCACGGTGTCGAGCGACACGTTGATCCGGTCCAGGCCGGCCTCGGCGAGGCCCTTCGCCCGCTTCGCGAGCCCGATCCCGTTGGTGGTCATGGAAACCCTCGGCCGAGGCTCGAGCGCGGTGATCCGCGCCACGATGTCCTCCAGGCCCGGGCGCAGCAGCGGCTCGCCGCCGGTCAGGCGGATGTCGGTGACGCCCAGCGTCTCGACGGCGATGCGCATCAGCCGCACCAGCTCGTCGTCGCTGAGCACCTGCTCGCCGGGCATCCAGTCGAGGCCTTCGGCGGGCATGCAGTACGTGCAGCGCAGATTGCAGCGGTCCGTGAGCGAAACCCGCAGATCCGTGGCCACGCGGCCGAACTGGTCGAGCAGGCCCGGATGATCGGGGCGGGGCGCCGAGGGCGCGCTGGACGAACCTCGTGTACCGGGGACGCGAGGAAACCCGAGATGTACTGCTGTCATTACGCACAGCTTAACTCGTGAACGCCGGAAAAGCCGACTCGTCCTTATCACCGGCTCGGCCGATGAACGGCCTCTCGCGAGCCGTCGGTGACCTCCTCGTGACCGCCCGCTCACAGGCCCGGCCGGGCCGCTCACGCGCCGGCGCCGGCGCGACTGTCCGGAATCGACCGCACCGCCCCCGACCTCGCAGGACGGGGCGCAGAACTCCTGGCAGCGGGACGGATTGCGGCGCGGACCCGACTGTCCACACCGGCTGTGACGTGGGTCATCGGCCGACTCGATCAGCGGTCGCGGGCGAGGGCCGCGGACCGTCCGGGCAAAACCCCGAGCGTTATCAGAACGCAATACTTGAAGCATCACACAACGAAGTGCTCGACAATTCACGTTTCACATAGCTTTTCCTCAACTGCGGCGATAATCTTCCGGCCATGCCGCAATTTCGGTTGTCCGAGGCCGCCCGGCTCCTCGGCGTCAGTGACGACACCGTCCGGCGCTGGGTCCGCGGCGGTCAGTTGACCGCGACGGACGACGCCGCCGGCCGGAAGGTCGTCGACGGTGCCCAGCTGGCGGGGTTCGCCCGCGCGCAGGCCGCCGGTCCCGACGACCCGTCGGCAGTCGGTCGTTCCGCCCGCAACCGGTTCGTGGGGCTCGTCACCGAGGTCACCGCCGACAAGGTGATGGCCCAGGTCGAGCTGCAGTGCGGGGCGCACCGAGTGGTGTCACTGATGAGTTCAGAAGCCGTCCGCGAGCTCGGGTTGCGCCCAGGTGTGCTCGCGGTGGCCGTTGTCAAGGCGACCACCGTCGTGGTGGAGACCCCGGAAGGAAACAGATGAAGAAGCTCGCCATCGCCGTAGCGGCGGTCGCGTTGTTGGCCGGCGCGTGCAGCGCGAACGACCAGGCCAGCACCAGTCCGGGCTCCGGCGGCCCGGCGGTGCCCTCGCCGGCCGGCTCGAGCGCGACGGGCACGCTCACGGTGTTCGCCGCCGCGTCGCTCACCGAGTCGTTCAACGAGCTCGGCAAGGAGTTCGAGGCGGCGCACCCGGGTGTCACCGTCAAGTTCGACTACGAGGGCTCGTCGGCGCTCGTGCAAAAACTGGACAACGGGGCCAAGGCCGACGTGTTCGCCTCGGCAGACCAGGCCAACATGGACAAGGCCACGCAGGGCGGGGTCATCGACGGCCAGCCGACGGTGTTCGCCACCAACAAGCTGGCGATCGCCGTGGCCAAGGGCAACCCCAAGGGCATCAAGACGTTCGCCGACCTGAACAAGGCCGGCCTGACCGTCGTCGTCTGCGCGGCCCAGGTGCCGTGCGGCTCGGCGACGAAGAAGGTCGAGACGAACACCGGCGTCACGCTGAAGCCGGCCAGCGAAGAGACCGACGTCAAGCAGGTGCTGGCGAAGGTGCAGTCGGGTGACGCCGACGCGGGCCTGGTCTACGTCACCGACGCGACCTCGGCCGCGGACAAGGTCGACAAGGTGGACTTCCCGGAGGCTTCCGGCGCGATCAACAACTACCCGATCGCCGTCGTGAAGGACGCTCCGCAGGCTGCTCTGGCCAAGGAGTTCAACGACTTCGTGCTCGGCGCGCAGGGCAAGGCCGAGCTGACCAAGATCGGGTTTGGCCCGGCCCAGTAAGGGGCGACGCGGTGCGGCGGTCGAGCAACGGCCGCCGCATTCGCGGGTTCCCCTTGTTCTCTGGATCCCCGCCGTGGTGGCGCTCGCGCTCGTGGTGCTGCCCGTCGTCGGGCTGCTCGTGCGCTCGGACGTCGCCCGATTCCCGTCTCTCCTGATCTCCGCATCGTCACTGGCCGCGCTCAAGCTGTCGGTGATCACGGCGCTGCTCTCGACGGTGGCGTGCGTGATCCTCGGTGTGCCGCTGGCCGTCGTGCTGGCTCGTTCGCGCGTGCGCGGCACGCGGCTGCTGCGCTCGATCGTGCTGCTGCCGCTGGTGCTCCCGCCCGTGGTCGGTGGCCTCGCGTTGCTGTACCTGCTGGGACGCAAGGGTTTCCTCGGCATCCTGATCAACGCGTTGACCGGCCAGCAGATCCCGTTCACGACCGCGGCCGTGGTGATCGCGCAGACGTTCGTGGCCATGCCGTTCCTGGTCGTGAGCCTCGAAGGCGCGCTGCGCGGCTCCGGCGACCGTTACGAGCAGGTGGCTTCGACGCTCGGCGCGCGGCCGTGGACGGTCTTCCGCCGCGTGACGCTGCCGCTGCTGCTGCCGGCGCTCGGCTCCGGTGTGGTGCTCAGCTTCGCCCGCGCGCTGGGTGAGTTCGGCGCGACCATCACGTTCGCCGGTAGCCTGGAAGGCGTCACGCGGACGCTGCCGCTGGAGGTCTACACGCAGGCCGAAGTCGACGTCGACAGTGCGGTGGCGCTCGCGTTGCTGCTGATCGTGGTGGCGATCGTGGTCATCGCGGTGGCGCGGCCGCGGTCGTTCGAAGGTGGTTTCCGGTGACGCTCTCGGCTCGGATCGCGCTCTCGCGCGGCACGTTCTCCCTCGACGTCGAGTTCACCGTGCCCGAGGGAACGGTGCTGGCGCTGCTCGGCCCGAACGGCTCGGGAAAGTCCACTGTGCTCGGTGGCTTGGCCGGGCTCGTGCCCGTGACGTCGGCCGACATCACGTTGTCCGGCCGCGTGCTGGCGGGGGACAAGGTGAACCTGCCGCCGCACGCGCGGGGGGTCGGATTGCTGTCGCAGGACGCGTTGCTGTTCCCGCATCTGTCCGCTTTGGACAATGTCGCTTTCGCCCCGCGTTCGGCCGGTGCGGGCCGGGTGAAGTCCCGGGAGGTGGCCCAGATGTGGCTGGCGGAGGTGGACGCGTCGGCGTTCGCGCGCCGGCGGCCCGGCCAGCTCTCGGGCGGCCAGCAGCAGCGGGTGGCGATCGCGCGGGCGCTGGCTTCGACGCCGTCGCTGCTGCTGCTCGATGAACCGTTCGCCGCTCTCGACGTGGACGCGGCGCCCGCGATCCGCGGCCTGCTGCGGCGGGTGCTGCGCGACGGGCCGACGACGGTGCTGGTCACGCACGATCCGCTCGACGCGCTCGCGCTGGCCGACCACGTGGCCGTGATGTCGGGCGGGCGGATCGTCGAACGCGGGCCTACGCGGGAGGTGCTGGCCGCGCCGCGCACGGCGTTCACGGCCCGGATCGCGGGGCTCAACCTGGTTGCGGGCCTCGCGGAGGCCGAGGGGCTGCGCACGAAGTCGGGAGACCTGGTGTCGGGGCTGCTTTCGCCGGATGCCGTGGTGGGGGAGGCCGCGGTCGCGGTGTTCGAGCCCAGCGCGGTGGCCGTGTATCCGCACGACGGCGAGCACCACGGCAGCCCGCGCAACACCGCCGAGGCCCTGGTCGCGGCCCTGGAACCGCACGGGCCCGTGATCCGGCTGCGCGTGACCGGCGGCGGCTGGGCCGAGGGCCTGACCGCCGACCTGACGCCGGCGGCGGTCGCCGACCTGGAGCTGGAGCCGGGCTCGTCCGTGACGCTGTCGGTGAAGGCCGCGACGGTGGCGGTGCATCCCGCACAAGCCTGACTGCGTTGTGCCGCAACGGAAATCCTCTGCGGGCGCATCGTGGCGGGGTGTCGTGGTACGGTGCGCCTGTTTCGATCAAGTACCGCAGAACAGAGGACGGCGAGGGTGACTGAAGGACGCTGGACGTACCTGAGCGACATGGACGGCGTCCTGGTTCGCGAGGAGCACCTCGTGCCGGGCGCGGACGAGTTCCTCGGCGAGCTGCGGGACAACGGCATCGGCTTCCTGGTGCTCACGAACAACTCCATCTACACCCCGCGCGACCTGCGGGCGCGGCTGCTGCGCACCGGGCTCGACATCCCGGAGGAGTCGATCTGGACCTCCGCGCTGGCCACGGCGCAGTTCCTCGACTCGCAACGTCCGGGCGGCACGGCGTTCGTGATCGGCGAGGCCGGGCTGACCACCGCGTTGCACGAGGTCGGTTACGTGCTGACCGAACGCGATCCGGACTACGTGGTGCTGGGCGAGACCCGCACGTACAGCTTCAGTTCCATCACCAACGCCATCCGCCTGATCGACGGCGGCGCGAAGTTCATCGCCACCAACCCGGACGCGACCGGCCCGACGATGGAGGGCTCGCTGCCGGCCACCGGGTCCGTCGCGGCGCTGATCGAGAAGGCCACCGGGCGTTCGCCGTACTTTGTGGGCAAACCGAACCCGCTGATGATGCGCTCGGCGTTGCGGCGCCTCGGCGCGCACTCGGAGTCGACGCTGATGATCGGCGACCGCATGGACACCGACATCCACGCGGGTATCGAAGCGGGGCTGCAGACGGTGCTCGTGCTCACCGGGATTTCCACTCCGGAGTCGGCCGAACGCTATCCGTACCGGCCGACGAAGGTGATCGACTCGGTCGCCGACCTGATCGGGCGAACCCTGGACCCGTTCGGCGAAGGCTGACCGGCGTGCGCGCCGGAGCAGGGCCTATCGTCGAACGATGAGCGTGTATGTGGTGGGCGACGTCCACGGGCACCGCGACGCCCTGGCCGACGCACTGCGCGCCGAGGGGCTCGTCGACAGCGACGGCAAGTGGAGCGGCGCCGAAGACCAGCTGTGGTTCCTCGGCGACTTCGTGGACCGCGGTCCCGACGGCGTCGGCGTGATCGACTTCGTGCGTTCGCTGCAGGAACAGGCGCAGGAGGCGGGCGGCTCCGTGCAGATGCTGCTGGGGAACCACGAGATCCTGCTCCTGGGGATGTACCACTTCGGCGACCGCCAGGTGCCGTCGGACTTCGGGCCGCGCAGCTTCGCCCGCAGCTGGGAGATCAACGGCGGCCTGCTCTCCGATCAGGACCGCCTGACGCCGGAACACATCGAGTGGCTTTCGGCGCGTCCGTTGGTGGCGCTGGTCGATGACCACCTGCTGATGCACTCGGACACGCTGGAGTACCTCGACTGGGGCTCGGACATCACGTCGATCAACGCGTCGGTGGGGGAAATCCTGACCGGCAGCGACATCGAGGCGTGGTGGGACGTCTGGCGCCGGATGACCACGCGCTACGCCTTCCGCGGCCCGGCCGGCGAGGAGAACGCGGACGCGTTGATGGGAGCCCTGGGCGGTTCGCGGATCGTCCACGGCCACAGCGTGATCGCCGACCAGCTGGGCATCCACCCGGCACAGATCGAGGGGCCTTACCTGTACGCCGGCGGCAAGGTCCTGGGCATCGACGGCGGCCTGTTCGTGGGCGGTCCGTGCCTCGTCGTGCCCTTGCCTTTCACACCTGAGTCGTAGGGACGTCCACGATCTCCTTGCCCAGCGGCATGAGCGACACGGGGATCAGCTTGAAGTTCGCGATCCCCAACGGGATCCCGATGATCGTGATGCACAGCGCGATGCCGGTGACCACGTGGCCGATCGCCAGCCACAGGCCGGCGAAGATGAACCAGATGATGTTGCCCAGCACCGACCCGACACCCGCGTCGCGCCGGTCGACCACCGTCCGGCCGAACGGCCACAACGCGTAGTTCGCGATCCGGAACGACGCCAGCCCGAATGGGATGGTGATGATCAGGATGCAGCACACGATGCCCGCGAGGACGTAGCCCACGGCCATCCAGAATCCGCAGAGCACGAGCCAAATGATGTTCAGCAGCAGGCGCATCAGACGTGCAGCTCCCCACTCACCACGGTGACCGCCCGCCCACTGATGCGGACGCGGTCGTTGTCGAGTTCGGTTTTCACGATCCCGCCACGCTGGGAGATCTGGTGGCCTTGCAGTTGTTTTCTGCCCAGCTTCCTGGCCCAGTAGGGCGCCAGTGCGCAGTGGGCGGATCCGGTGACGGGGTCTTCGTCGACACCGACGCCGGGGCCGAAGAACCGGCTGACGAAATCTGTGTTGTCGCCGGTCTCGCCGCCTTCGCCGCTCGCGGTGATGATCATGCGTCCGGTCCAGGTGCTCTTGAGCTCCGAGAGGTTCGGTGTGGCTCGGGCGACCTGCTCCCGCGTCTCGAGCTCCACGAACAGGTTCTCCTTGGCCCGCCCGACGTAGAGCGGCTTCACGTCTTCGTCGGCGAGGATGTGGCTGACGTCCTCTTGCGTCTCCCGCGGCTCATCGACGGGGAAGTCCATCTCGATCCAGCCGTCCTCGCGTTTGGTGCACTGGAGGATGCCGCTGCGGGTCTCGTAGGTCTGTGTGCCGCCGAGGACCTGGGTCGCCGCGATGGTCGCGTGGCCGCACAGGTCCACCTCGGTGGCCGGCGTGAACCACCGGAGGCTCGTCGTGGTGCTGCTCTTCCGGACGAAGGCTGTCTCGGAGTGCTTCATCTCGCTGGCGACCTGCTGCATCCAGGCCGCGTCCACGTCCCCCTCCAGGACCACCACCCCGGCCGGATTCCCGGCGAACGCTTGCCCGGTGAACGCATCGACCACGTAGAACCGCATGGTTTGACGGTACCGGGGTGGGGTGGGTGGGGGTGTCAGGGATTTACCCTGGATTTTGTGGTGTCGGTTTGTCGACCTGGCTGTTCTCTCACTGCTCGCGGTGGGCTGGCAGTGCTGGTTACTGCGGTTGTGCCGGCGTCATCGTGACTCCAGGACACGGCTCTCGCGCGTTGATGAGGCGTCGTTTCGAGGTCCCATTGCGCTCAGCACTTTCGTGACGCACGACGTTCACTCCCGGCCGCACCGGCGTCGACACTGTCTGAAACACAACGCGACGCCACCCACCGGTGGCGCCGCGCTCCGTCAGCCTCTACTCAACCGCCGATGACCGGCGGTGTGATCTTCTCCCCGTCGGGTCCGCGTTCGGGGCGAACCTCGAACACCTCGTCGGGGTCTTCCTGGTTGGGGAGCTTGTTCTTGTGCTCCTTGTCGTCTTCCGTCTTCTTGCCGGCCCCAGCGGCGCCGGCCGCTCCGCCTGCACCGGCCTTCCCGGCTTTGCCCGCGTTGGCCGCCGCGGTCGCCCCGCGCTCGAGCCGCTCGCCGGCGCCCTTGCCGGACCCGGCGCCCTCGCCTTCGCCGGGCTTCGCTGTGGCACCGCCGCCCGACACGCGGCTGCCGGCGAACCCGCCACCGGCCCGACCGGTCCCGCCGCCGGCCCGTCCGCCACGCAGGGTTTCCTCACCAGCGCCCCCGGCACCGCTTGGCCCGCCCCCGCCGAACGCCAATGCATCTGGGGACAGCCGTCCGAAGCCACCGCCGCCCGCAGGCGGACGGAAGCCAGTGCCACCAGCGCCGCCAGGCCCACCGAAGGACCCGGCACCGGTGCTGGAGCCCGCGCCGGGAGTGAACGCGTTGCCGTTGAAGCCCGCCGCCCCGCCACCGGGGCCGCCGCCTCCCGGCGCACCTCCACCGGAACCGAAGCTGCCGGCTCCACTGCTCAACGCACCCGCGTGCCCTCCGAGGCCGACGCCGGGCTGGGCGCTGCTGGCGTGGGTGCTGTCGTCCCCGCCCCCGATCGGCGGCGGCGCCGTGAACTGGGGCTGGGTCGTGGACGTCTCGTGGTACGTGTTGTCCAGCCCCTGCATCACCTGCACGGCCTGCTGATGCGCGGCGTCCGCCTGCCGCTGCTTGGCCGCGATGTCGCTCATCGTCTGCGCGGCGGCCGCGGGATCCGCGACGCTCAACTGCTGCGTCGCCTTTTGCATCTCGGCCTGCTGGTCGAACTTGACGGGCTCCGGCATGTTCGTCTGCGCGTGTCCGGCTGCTGCGGCCTGCTGCGAATAGCGGTTGGAGCTCAGCTGCGCGGCGCTCGCGGTGTTCGAAGCGTAGGTCGCGGTGTTCTGGAAGAAGTTGTGCGCCTGCGACGCGCCCGAGCCCTGCCACTCGATCTGGCTGCTGTTGGCCGCGTCGTTGATCGAGTTGGATATGTTGGCCAGCCAGTTGCCGAGGTCGTTGGCGACTCGTCCGCGGGCGTCGAGCTCGCCGGGGTCCATGTTCGTGTGCACCATGTCGTACAGCTGCTGGTGATCGTGCGCCGCGTAGTTCGCGTTGGGGGCGGGGGCGTCACCGCGGGTGGCTTGGCCCTCAAGCAGTTGATCACCCTGGGTGACCGAGTAGTTCGACGCCGCCTGGCCGGTGCGCTGATCGACCGAGTCGCGGATGTTTTGCTGATCCTCGGCACCGAACCGCCCGGGCGCAGCGTTTTTCGAGAGGTCTGCGTGAGTCTGGCTGTAGTAGTCGGCTTCGTACTCGCGGGGCTGGGCGCGTTCGCTCATGAGTCCGCCTTGCCGATACCGGAGAAGGTCTGGGCGTGCTCGCTGTCGGCCTCGCGGTAGTTGGCCTTCGCGATCTTCAGCGCTTCCTGGACCTGCTTGATGCTTTCCTTGAGCAGCTCGAGGTTGGGGATCAGCGCCTGCCCATCACCGTGGGCAACTTTGACGTTGTAGTCGGCGACCTGGCCCGCGTAGTCGCTCGAGCCCATCTTGGCTCGAGTGATGAGCCGGTAGAAATCGATACTGATCTTGTCGTAGCCTGCGAGGAATTCGGTGCACACTTTGTTGTAGGCCTCGAACCCGGCTTCGTTGATCGCGAACCCACCACCGGTGGCTAGCGCTTTGAACTTCTCAGCACTTTCGCTGACACGTTGTGCGCCTTCGGTGTCGAGCGGGTTGACCATCAAGTCAGGGAAAGGCGCCTGACCCTGACCGGTAGTCGAGGGGACCGGGTGATCCTCAAATTTGGATGCATCCTCCATCGCTGCAGTACCCTCCCAGGTCACGCTGTGTGCTCCAGTGCCCACTCTAGATGTGCGGACACGAGCTGTCAGCCGTTCATGACATCCGGGCAGCGATCATCACGTGTTCTTGGGCAGGAGCAGTTCGACCGCTGAGGCCAGGGTCCTGGCCTTGGTACATGCTTCGTCGGTGGTCCCCCTAGAGGACGATACGGCGATCGTTGCTCGTGATTCCGGCTTGACCTCGATAGAGACCGCGCAGACGCCGGTTTGCTGGGTGGGCTCTCGTTCGAGGATCGCTCGTCGAGCGCGGACGCTGCCGGCACTGGCCTTCGCGGGGTTGGCGATGCTCGTGTCATAGGCCTCCCCGTCCTGCAGACCCAGGCTGAAAACGCCGAACCCTTCCTTCTGGGTGTCGCAGGCGTGCTCCGGATCGGCGATGGAAGGCGTGGACGGGGGGAACCCTTGCCCGGTGAGGGCCTGATCGAGTGTCTTGCACGAGCTCATCCCCGCTAGCGGGGTGTCCGACTGCGAGGTCGGCGCACTGCTCGATGCGGACGCAGCCGGACCAGCCGGGGCGGGGTTGCCTCCTACTGAGCCGTCGCAGGCGGTCAGGGCGCAGGCGAGTGCGGCGAGGCCGACGAAGGTCACGAAGCCACGGATCGGTCCGGTCACCTTGTGAACACTACGGGTAGGTGATCGTCGGACGCGAGCCTGTGGTCGAGCACGATCACAGGTCAGGATCGTCGTGACGGCTCGGGCGGATGTTTGGGCTGTCAGCCATTCGAAGGGAGCAGCGGGTCGACGGCTTCGGCGAGAGCGCGGACCTGCTTGCAGGCGTCGTCGGTGGTGGATCGGTACATCGCCATCGTGAGGGTTGCTCGCGAATTCGGCCTGACCTCGATGTACACCGCCCATCCCTCCGCGCCCTGTAGGTCGCGTTCGAGCACTGCATCACGGTTGCCAACTTGGCCTGTACTGGTCTTGCTCGGGTCGTAGACCGCGGCCTTGTAGTTCCGGCTGTCTTGTAGGTCCAGGCCTGCGCTGCCGAACTGGGGCTTTGTCGACAGGCATCCGTGCTGAGGGGCAGCAGCTGATGGCTGCCCTGGCGGGAACCCTTTCCCGCCCAACGCCTTGTCGAGTGTTGTGCACGCGCTGATCCCCGCGAGTGGAGTGTCCGTCTGACCTGCGGAGGTGCTGGGCGACGCGGATTGCGAGGGCGCCGGGTTCGGCGTGGCGCCGACGGAGCCGTCGCAGGCGGTCAGGGCGCAGGCGAGTGCGGCGAGGACGACGAAGGTCACGAAGCCACGGATCGGTCCGGTCACCTGGTGAACACTACGAGTTTGTGATCATCGGGCGCGAGCCTGCGACCGAATGCGTTCGAGCAGCCGGATCATCAGGGTGGATGTTCGGGCCGTCAGCTCGTTTTGGGGAGTAGAAGTTCGACCGCTTCGGCGACAGCCCTGGCCCTGGTACAAGCCGCGTCGGTGGTTCCGGGCGCGAGTGAAGCTGAGACGAGAGCACGCGACTTCGGCTTGACTTCGATCCTGACGGCGCAGAGGCCCTCTTGTCCGGTCGGCTCGAGTTCGAGGATCGCCCGCCGAGCGCGAACGTGGCCAGTTTGATCCTTTGACGGATTCGAGAGGTTCGCGTCGTAGCTCTGTCCGTCCTGCAGAACCAGGCCGAGATTGTCTTGTCCTGGCTTGTCGGCGTCGCAGGCGTGTTCTGGATCGGCGATCGACGGCGTCGAGGGTGAATATCCCTGCCCGGCGAGTGCCTGGTCCAGCGTCTTGCACGGGCTCATCCCGGCCAGGGGGGTGTCCGACTGCGAACTCGGCGCACTGGTCGGCGTGGACCCGGACGGGCTCACCGGAGTGGGATTACCTCCTACCGAGCCGTCGCAGGCGGTCAGGGCACAGGTTAGGGCGACGAAGGTCACGAAGCCACGGATCGGTCCGGTCACCCGGCGAACACTACGGGTAGCGCACGACATCGCAGGCGACCTACCGAATCCCTTCCTCGATGGCCTCGAACAGCCATCTCCGCAGGTGAGAGCCATCCGATGGCATGAATCGCAGTCGGGAGCCGCCGTCACGGAGAGGTTCCGAGAAGGTGACGTACCGGCCCCCATCCGTGTCCACGAAGGTGGCCGTCGACACCGGGCGCAGGACGCCGTGGCGGGGGCGCAGGGACAGTTCCACCGTCCCGTGCCGATGCAAGGGCCACTGGGAGTAAGAGCCCAGAGCGTCCCGATCGCGGCGAGACGGAGCCGAGGTGAAATCACGGTCCGAAAAGTCCGAATCATCCGGCGAGGCAGACCAATGCCGAGCCGGCGCCTGCGTAAGAGAAACAGGAGCGACCGGCAGCGCCGGGTAAGCCGGGAACATGCTCAACACCGTCTCCACCAGCCGATCTGGCCGGGTCTGCAAGAACCGGATCCCGTCGGCCTCAGAGGACGAGAACACCCCCAGCCCCTCACCCACACAAGCCCGGTACAGCACCGTCCCCGAAGGAAGCTCCGCGGCACGCACGATGATCAGCACCTCAGGGCGCGTCCAAGCCTGCAAGGTGGCCAGAACGTCATGGTCCAGCTTGTCGGAGACAGCCAACCCCCGAGAACGCAGCGCGTCCCAAGCCTCATCCGACAGGCGCGCGTGGTCGGAAAGAGTCAGCCCAGGGCTGCGGATTTCAAAGGGGTGCCACGAAGCCGGCAGGCCGCTGCGGCGGACGGCGACGTCGACTTCGGTCCAGCTCAGGGAGAACTCCTCCGGCACGGCCCAACCCCAACCCCTCGTGAAACGAACCCGCACCGAGCGTAGCGGAAGGTGGGTGCCCGGCCGGGTGGTCGTCGAACCGCAGGGTTCCTAGACTCGCGGGTGTCGACGAAGACCCCACCGGGAGGCAACCATGCCCGACGCGCCCGCCCTGCCCAGTTATGCCTCCGGGACGTCCGACGTCCCCCTGCTGGGTGACACCATCGGGGACAACTTCGACCGTACCGTGGCCGCGTTTCCCGAGCGTGACGCGATGGTGGATCGCGCGGCCGGCACGAAGTGGTCGTATGCCGAGCTCAAAAAGGACGTCGACCAGCTCGCGCACGGGCTCGTCGCCACCGGGATCGGCAAGGGGGACCGCGTCGGGATCTGGTCGCCGAACCGGGCGGAGTGGACGCTCCTCCAGTACGCGACGGCCAAAATCGGCGCGATCCTCGTCAACATCAACCCCGCGTACCGCTCGCACGAGCTGGAGTACGTGCTCAACCAGTCCGGTGTGCGGATGCTCGTGGCGGCGGACAGGTTCAAGACGTCGGACTACCCGGCGATGGTGGAGCAGGTCCGGCCCAACTGCGCCCGGCTCGAGTTCGTGGTGCTGCTGGGCACCGACGCGTGGACGGACCTCATGGCCAAGGGTGCGGGTGGCGACCCGGCGGCCCTGGCCGAGCTCCAGAAAAACCTGAGCGCCGACGACCCCATCAACATCCAGTACACCTCTGGCACCACGGGCTTCCCCAAGGGCGCCACGCTGTCCCACCACAACATCCTCAACAACGGCTACTTCGTCGGCGAGCTCTGCAACTACACCGAAGAAGACCGCGTGTGCATCCCCGTGCCCTTCTACCACTGCTTCGGCATGGTGATGGGCAACCTCGCGTGCACCAGCCACGGCGCGTGCATGGTGATCCCGGCGCCGGCGTTCGACCCGCGGGCGACGCTGGAGGCAGTGGAGGCGGAGCGGTGCACGTCGCTGTACGGCGTGCCCACGATGTTCATCGCGGAGCTGAACCACCCGGACTTCGGCGAGTTCGACCTGTCGTCGCTGCGCACCGGGATCATGGCGGGCTCGCCCTGCCCGGTCGAGGTGATGAAGCAGGTGATCGACCGGATGGGCATGACGGAAGTGTCGATCTGCTACGGCATGACGGAAACCTCGCCGGTCTCCACGCAGACGCGTGCGGACGATTCGGTGGAGCGCCGCGTGTCCACGGTCGGCCGTGTCGGGCCGCACCTCGAGTCCAAAGTGGTCGATCCCGAGACGGGCCTCACCGTGCCGCGCGGCGTGCCCGGCGAGCTCTGCACGCGCGGCTACTCCGTGATGCTCGGTTACTGGGAACAGCCAGACAAGACGGCCGAGGCGATCGACGCCGCGCGCTGGATGCACACCGGCGACCTCGCCGTGATGGACGAGGCCGGCTACCTCAACATCACCGGCCGCATCAAGGACATGGTGATCCGCGGCGGCGAGAACGTGTACCCGCGCGAGATCGAGGAATTCCTCTACACGCACCCGGACGTCCTCGACGCACAGGTCATCGGCGTGCCCGACGTCAAGTACGGCGAAGAGCTCATGGCCTGGATCCAGATGCGCGAGGGCGCGCAGCCGCTCACCGCCGAGGCCGTGCGCGAGTTCTCGCAGGGCAAGCTGGCGCACTACAAAATCCCGCGCTACGTCCACATCGTCGACGGGTTCCCGATGACCGTGACGGGCAAGGTGCGCAAGGTCGAGATGCGCGAGCAGTCCGTGACGCTGCTGGGCCTCGAAGACGCCGCTTCGGCGAAACACGCTTAGGCGGGCAACCGGACAACAGAGTCGCGCGTGTTCCCCCTCGGAGACCGACGAAGGGGGAACATCGTGAAGGTCAGCCGAAGAGCGTTCGCCGTGGGGGTCGCGGCGGCGACGATCACCGTGCTCGCACCAGCCGCCGGCGCCATGGCCGCGCCGGCCGGGCCGATCGAGCTCGCGCCACGCGCGGGCGACACCTACACCGGGGTCGAGGCGATCAACGACCGCGGCACCGTCGTGGGCGAGTCCTACCCGCGCGACGTGCGGATCCTGTACCACCCGATGAAGTGGTCGGCCACCGGCGAGGCCACCGTGCTGCCGACGCTCGGGGGCGCGCTGGGCCAGGCCGTGGCGGTGAACCAGGCCGACGTGGCCGTCGGAGTCGCCGACGACACGAAAGGCGCTCAGCGCGCCGCTCGCTGGGCTGCTGACGGCACCGTCACGGAGCTGGCCACCCCAGGCGTGGGCGGGGGCGCGAACGCGATCAGCGACACCGGCCGCATCGTGGGCTCTTCCTACGACGGCACCATTTCCCACGCGCTGCTGTGGGAGCGCGACGGCACCGTCCGCGAACTGCCCGGCTTGCCCGGGGGCGGCTCGACGTGGGCCGACGACATCACGCCCGACGGTCGCGTCGTCGCCGGTACCGCCGACGACGCGGGCGGCGACACCCACGTCGTGCGCTGGGACGAGCGCGGCCGGATCACCGACCTCACACCGGAGGGCGAGTACGGCCGTGTCGTCGGGATCTCCCGTGACGGCACGATCACCGGCTCGATCACGATCGGCGGCAACCCCGTGGCCAAGCGGTGGGACCCCTCGGGCCGCGTCGTGACACTGGGTGAAACCGAGGCGCCGAGCTCGGGGTACGCGTCGGGGATCAGCGACAACGGCACCGTCGTCGGGATCGTCGACCCGGACTTCGGCGGCAGCTACGCGACGCGATGGGACCGTGCGGGCCGCCCGACGTACTTGCCGAGCGACACCCGCAACGCGGCGGCCAGCGCCATCAACCGCGCCGGCACGATCGTGGGTCAGGCCGAGGGCGTCGGCGCCAAGTGGGCGCCGGACGGCACTCGCACGAGGCTGGAACCCTTGCCGGGCCACACTTCCGCGGCGGCACTGCTAATCAACGCGCGCGGCGTCACCGCGGGGATGTCTTACGGGGACGTCTGGCACGGCGTCATCTGGAGGTGACGCAGCGGGCCGTCCCCGAGGGCATCGGGGACGGCCTGTGCGTCAGGAAGCTGCCGCGGCGGCTTCCGCCAGCGTCTTCTCGTCTTCCTCCCCGAAGGTCTCCTCCAGCTGCTCCGGCGAGTAGTCCAGGTCGATCTGCTCCACCGGCGTCCCGCGGGCCGACTCGATGGCGCCCAACCGCCGTTGTGCGCGGTCGGCCGCGTATTGGACGAACTCCTGCGGGTCGTTGTCGAAGGGGACTTCCTCGAACTGGTCCTGCACCCACTGGATCATGTTGAGCGCGTGGGGCAGCAGTTCGCCCATGCGCTGCTGCACGGCGTCCCACATCGAGTCGTCGGCGGCGACGTGGCGGCGGCAGGTGAAGGTGCCCCACGCCATGTGGCGGCGTTCGTCGTCGCCGATGCGGCGGACGAGGTCCTGCATGCCGGGCAGGATCTGGTTCTGGGTGCAGATGAGCTGCCACGAGTAGTAGCCCGTCAACGCGAGGCTGCCCTCGATCACGTGGTTGTACGTGACGCTCGCGCGGATCTGGTTGAGGGGACTGGGATCGTCCTCCAGGGCGCGCAGTGACTGCGGCAGCTCTTCGTAGAAAAGCTTGCGGTAGTGGGGGTTTTCGGCGACGTACGGGTGCAGATCCTCGTCGAGGCCGACGGCGTCCATCCAGCGGCGGAAGACCTCGACGTGCTTGGCCTCCTCGAAGCAGAACTGCGTCAGGTACATCTCGTCGCCGAAGCGGCCGGTCGAGGACATCGCGCGCATGAAGGGCTGGATGTCCTCCGTCACGGCCTCCTCGCCGGCGATGAACTGCGCCACGAGGTACGTCGTCGAGCGGCGCTGCTCCGGCGTCAGGCTCTCCCAGCCCTCGCGTTCGCGGCTGAAGTCGAGGTCGGCGGGGTTCCAGAACTTCTTGTTGCCCTTCACGAACAGGCGCAGCGGGAACGAGTCCCAGTTGAGCCCACCCCTGCGCAGCGACGAAAACCCGCTGCGCAGCTCGGGAAGCGTGTCCGTCATGTCCGGCCCTTTCGTGTCACTCCATTGTGGACGATTCCATGGACAAGTCTGTCGGTGAAAGGAAGCTTTCGATCGCCGGCGCCAGAACCGCCACCACGGCGTCGGCCGCCTCGGTCGCGGAGTGCGTCGGCAGCACCAGGTGGCTCAGGGACAGCCGCACCACCGTCTCCGCCAGCAGTGCGGCGGACTTCTGCGACAAACGGGGCTCCAGCGAGCGGTACTGCTCGGTTGCCAGGTCGGCGGCGGCCGTGAGGATGGGCTCGCCCTTGGTGGTGAGCAGGGGGAGCAGGTCCTCGCCCGCCTCCGTGCCGATCGCGGCGGCGACGAGCCGGTTCTCGCGGGCGTGCTCGATCGTGTAGACGACGGCGCCGTGGATGCCGGGGATCAGCCCGTCGGCGCTCTCGAAGCGGCGGCGGATGCCGTCGAGGAACTCCGCCGCCGTACGCAGCGCCACGGCCTGCGTGAGCGCCGCCTTGCTGCCGAACTCGTTGTAGACGGTCTGCCTGCTCACGCCGGCGCGCGCCGCGACGTCGGCCATGCGAAGTGCCTGGTAGCCGCGGTCGGGGAGCAGGTCCGCGGCCGCGTCGAGCAGTGCTTCGCGCAGCGATGCCTTGGTGCGCTCGGTGAAGCT
Organism: Amycolatopsis sp. NPDC005232; assembly: GCF_040607795.1. Classification (NCBI taxonomy): domain Bacteria; kingdom Bacillati; phylum Actinomycetota; class Actinomycetes; order Pseudonocardiales; family Pseudonocardiaceae; genus Amycolatopsis; species Amycolatopsis sp. NPDC005232. Next base: position 193,161 of record NZ_JBEXHL010000017.1, read on the forward strand.
CGTCACACCGTCAGCTTGACACAGATCGAGGTCGTGTCAAGAAGGTTTACTGACCACAATCGGATGTACAGGCCGGTTCTGTCGGTGGTCCCCGCTACCGTGGCGGACGTGAGCATCACCGTGGGCTTCGACCTGGACATGACGCTGATCGACCCGCGGCCGGGCATGGTCGCGGCGATGAACGCGCTGGGCGCGGAGGCGGGCCTGCCGCTCGACGGCGAGCACTTCGCCGCCAACCTCGGCCCGCCGCTTGACGACATCCTGCGCGGCTTCGAGGCGCCCGAGGAGCGGATCCCGGGCCTGGTGGATCGGTTCCGCGCGCTGTACCCCGGCCTTGTCGTGCCGAGCACGGTCGCGCTGCCGGGCGCGGCGGAAGCGCTGAAGGCCGTGCGCGCGGCGGGCGGGCGCACGCTCGTGGTCACCGGCAAGTACGGGCCCAACGCGCGCCTGCACGTCGAGGCGCTCGGGCTGGAGGTCGACGAGCTCGTGGGCGAGCTGTGGTCCACCCAGAAAGCCGTGGCGCTCAAGGAGCACGACGCGCGGGCGTATGTCGGAGATCACCTCGGCGACGTACGAGGCGCGCTCGCGGCCGGCGCGCTCGCGGTCGGCGTCACCACCGGGCCCTGCACGAGGGAAGAGCTGCTCGCAGAGGGAGCCGACGTGGTGTTCGGCTCGCTGACGCAGTTCCCGGAGTGGTTCGCCCGCGCGTTCTGAGGCTCAGCCGTGCTTGCCGGCGCGCGCCTCGCGGACCAGCGCGATCAGGCCGAGCAGCAGGCCCAGCGGCGTCACCACGCCGGCCACCGCGCTGAGCCACACCGGCAGGTTCTCCAGACCGGCGGCGAACATCACGAAGACGGCCAGCACGGCGAGCAGCCCGATGGCGAACAGGCCGATCCCGATCCGCATGAGGATCGGTTTGCCCGCGGTCTGCTTTGCTGCGTTGTCCATGGCGCTGAGGGTAACGGCCGTATCCGCTTCTCCCCAGGGCATGTGGCGAGATACGCTAAGCGGACGCGCGCCCTGGGTACGCCCGGGGCGCGTTCGTCGTGAGCAACACAGCAGAAGGACTGGTGAGGGAAGTGCCGACCGGCAAGGTCAAGTGGTACGACGCGGAGAAGGGGTTCGGGTTCGTCACGCAGGACGGCGGAGCCGACGTCTACATCCGCAAGGCCGCGCTGCCGCAGGGCGTCGAGGGGCTCAAGGCCGGGCAGCGGCTGGAGTTCGGCGTCGCCGACGGCCGTCGCGGGCCGCAGGCGCTCTCCGTCCGGCTGCTGGACCCGCCGCCGTCGGTTGCCGAAGCGCGCCGGCGTCCCGCCGAGGAGCTGCACGGCCTGATCGAGGACATGATCAAGCTCCTCGAGCTGAAGGTCCAGCCGGACTTGCGCCGCAACCGCTACCCGGATCGCAAGAACACCAAGCAGATCGCGGAGATCATGCGCGCGGTCGCCCGGGACATCGACCCCTGAGCCCGCATCTTTTGCGGTGAAAGGGCACCTCGACGGGTGCCCTTCACTCGTCGTGCCGTCAGGCGGGCTGAACCTGCAGCGACCACAGGGCCGAGGTGATCGGCTCCGCGTCGTTGGGGTCGCCCGTGCGGCTGACCACGGTGGCCTGCGCGATCTCCACCACCACGATCTGGTCGTCCTTGGTGGGCGGCGTCGCGGTGTAGGCGTAGCGGTCGCCGCTGGTGATGATGTCTTCCTTCAACGGCTGGGGCTGGCCCTTGCCGTTGACGAACTGCACCGTCACCTTCCACGGACCTTCCGCGACCTCCTTCGGCACGGAGATCTGCACGGGCTTGCCCGGGCGCAGCTTCAGCGTGCCCGCGGCGCCGGGGTTGGCGGCGCAGATGCCGGTCTTGACGTCGCAGTTGCCGATCGGCCCGACGTTGATCGTGTGCCCATCGCCGTAGAACGTCACCTCGGCCGGCCCTGGCACCGAGCAGCCGGCCACGGCGAGACCACCGGCCGCGAGCACGGCTACCAATCGGGAACGTCGCATGGTCCGAAGATTACCGGCGCTCCCGGGACGCGCCCTGCGCGGGGAAGCTGCCGGTCGGTTCGGGCCGCAGTGGCCGGTTTCCGCCCAGTCCCGGCACGAGCGAGCCGCCGCGCTGCACGAGGTAGGTCTGCGTGAGGCCGACGCCGAGCAGCACCGTGACCACGAGGAAGCCGATCCAGTACGTCGGCGGCAGCAGCAGACCGACGGCGCCGCCGAAGCACCAGGCCAGCTGCAGCACCGTTTCCGAGCGCCCGAACGCCGACGCGCGCGACTGCTCGGGCAGGTCTTCCTGGATCACGGCGTCGAGGCTGATCTTCGCGAGCGCGCTCGCCGTGGCGCCGACGAGGCCGACGACCGCGGCCGTCGCGAGTCCGGGCAGGAGCGTGGCGATGAGCGTCACACCCGCGCACGCGGCCACGCACCACACGATCACCTGGTCCGGCGCGCCGAACTGCAGGCGTGAGCCCAGGGCGTTACCGACGAAGCCACCCGCCCCGGCCGCGGCGCCGATGATGCCCAGCAGGAGCAGCTGCATGAACGGGCTGTGGCCCGTGCCCTCCGTCTGCGCCTTCACCGCGAACGCGGCGAACATCATGAGGAAGCCGGTGAGCACGCGCACGGATCCGTTGCCCCACAAGGCGACCACGATGTGGCGGCCCATCGGCTGGCGCTGCTTCTTCTGCGTCGGTTCGGGCCGCGCCGACAGCGACGTGGGCACCTCGCCCTCGGTCACCTCGACCCACGACGGGATCCGCATCGACTGCACGGCCGCGGCCACGCAGATCAACGCGGTGAACCACAACGCGCCGGCGGAACCGCTGATCGCGTTGACACCGCTGGCCAGCCCGCCGAACACTCCGGCGGCGACGAGGCCGAAGATCGTGAGCCGCGCGTTGGTCTTCGACAGCGTGATCTCCGGCGGCACCACGCGCGGCGTGATGGCGGCCTTGAGCACGGTGAACGACTTCGACAGCACCATCATCCCGAGCGCGGCGGGGTAGAGCAGCCAGTCGTCGAAGTGCAGGGCCATGACCACGGCCATCAGGCCCTGGCCGATCGAGGCCACGCACATCGCGAGGCGGCGGCCGCGCTGGATCTTGTCCAGCGCCGGGCCGATCACGGGCGCGACGAGCGCGAACGGCGCGATGGTGATCAGCAGGTACAGCGCCACTTTGCCCTTGCTCTCGCCGCTGGTAGCGGCGAAGAAGAGCGTGTTGGCGAGCGCGATGGCCATGGCGGCGTCGCTTGCGTAGTTGAGCATCACCGCGTACATCAGCGACGTGAGGCCCGACTTGTCCGCGCCGTCGGCTTTGGTGGCGCGCTGGAACATGCCGATGGCCTGTCCGCTCAGCTGCCGGCTGCGCAACGCGGCGACGCGTGTGACGGTGATCTTCTTCGGCAGCTTCGGGATCGAGCCGGCACCGGGGACGGCGGTGGTGCGGAGTTCCTCGTCACGTTCGGGGCCGACGCGGGGTTCGCCGGCGTAGCCGCCGGTGTCGTAGTGCTCGTACTCGCTGCTGCCGGGCCGAGGGCTGTCTGGGCGGGGCCGGACGGGTTCGGTGCGGCGGTCTTGCGACGGGTACGGCCGCGCGCCCCTGGGTGGCGGCGGTCGGTGGCCGAGGGGGACGGCGCCGGTGGGGGCCTCGTCGGCGGTCGGGGTGCGGGGCTCGTCGTAGAACGGGCTTCGGGCGCGCGGCTCCCGGCCTTCGGGCGGGAGCCGCTCAGGACGAGCGCGGGGTTCGTACCGCTCTTCGTGCCGCTCGGGGCGTGCGCGCGGCGGGTCGGCCGGGACACGCCGGGTCGGGGGCTCCGCCGCGACGCCCCGGGTCGGTGGTTCGACCGGGTGCGCGGCGGGGTCGACGCGGGTGGGCTGCGGCGAGTCGCGCCAGGAGCGGGCCTGGGCGGCGCTGGGCTCCGGCGTCCACTTGCGCTTGGACTTCCGGCCGCGACCCTTGCCCGACCGCCCGGAGAAGGTGCCGTCGGGTTCGGAGTGCGAACCGAAGAGTGCCACGCGTCAATCCTGCCTCATCCGGGTGCCGTTCCGCCCGATCACGTGCCGTTCTGTGTCCCGGCGGCGCCGGCGGGGACGAACTTCACCCGGTACATCGCGGGCCAGAGCTTGCCCGTGACGAGGAATTCGTCGGTGCCGGGGACGGCCGCGATGCCGTTGAGCACGTCTTCTCCGGGGTTGACCGGGGTGCGGAGTCCGCCGGCGTCGATGCGTCCGGTGATGTGTCCGGTTTTGGAGTCGATGCGAAGGATGGTGCCGGTTTTCCACACGTTCGCGTACACCGTGTCACCGACGCACTCGAGTTCGTTGAGCTGGTCCACGCCGACGTCGACGCTCCCGGTGACCGCAAACGTCTGCGGGTCACGGAACGTGAGCTGCGAGGTGCCGTTGCTCATGACCAGCCGGCCGCTGGGCTGGTGGCACAGACCCCAGCCCTCGCCGTCGAAGGGCACGCGGCGCAGCTCGGCCAAGGTTTTCGAATCGCGTTCGATGGCGAAGCCGTCCTGCCAGGTCAGCTGCCACAGCTTGGGCCCGAGGATCGTGATGCCCTCCGCGAACAGCGGCGACGGCAGCGCCACGCGCGTGGTGGGCTTCTGGCCGGCGGCGCCCGCGGTGAGCGCGGACTCGCCGGAGAGGCCGCGGCTCTCGTACAGCGTCGTGCCGGCGAACTCGAGGCCCTCGGTGAAGGCCGACGTGTCGTGCGGCAGCGTCTGCAGCACCTGCACAGTGAGCTCTTCGGGCGGGGGTTGTGTCGCCTGCGTGCCGGCGCAGCCGCCGAGCAGAGCCACCGCCAGCAGCGGCCAGATCAACGGGGTTCGCGTCAGGGGAGTGCGCACGGGAACAGCCTGGCACGGGCCGCGCGGATGCGTGCGGCACAATTGGGGCCATGACGTTGCTGTTGACCCTGGACGACGGCTCTATCCAGCGGAAGCTCGCGGACGCGGAAGACTTTGCGCGCGAAGCTGTGCTGGCGGACGCCCCGGCCGAGCAGGTCGGCGAGCACGTCGCCGTGACCTCCGAGGACGCCGTCTCGGCGACCCACCTGTTCGAGGCGTCGGTGCCCGGCTACCACGGCTGGTGCTGGGCCGTGACGGTCGCCGTCGCAGGCCTGGACGAGCCGGTGACCGTGAGCGAGCTCGCCCTCCTGCCCGGCCCGGACTCCCTGGTCGCACCCACGTGGGTCCCCTGGGAGCAACGCGTGCGCGCCGGCGACCTCGGCGTGGGCGACATCTTCCCCACCGACAAGGACGACCCGCGCCTCGCGCCCGCGTACCTGCAGTCCGACGACCCGGCCGTCGAAGAGGTCGCCCACGACGTCGGCCTGGGCCGCGTCCACGTCCTCTCCCGCTACGGCCGCCAGGACGCCGCCACCCGCTGGCACGGCGGCGAGTTCGGCCCGCGCTCCGACATGGCCCGGAGCGCTCCGGCCACTTGTGGGTCCTGTGGGTTTTTCGTGCCGCTCGCCGGGTCCCTGCGCGGGGCGTTCGGGGTGTGCACCAACGACATCGCCCCGGCCGACGGCCACGCGGTGGACGTCGAGTACGGGTGTGGCGCGCATTCCGAGGTGGAGGTGGAGATCACCTCGTCGATCCCGGTGGCGGAACTGGTTTATGACGATTCGTTGATCGACTTTGTTTCGGATGCTGAGCCTGAGGCCTCTGCGGCTGCTGCTTCGTCGTCGGAGGTGGTTGCGGAGGCTTCGTCGGCTGCTGCTGAAGAGGCTTCCACCGTGGCGACGGTGGAGCCGGAGGCTGCTGCTGAGGTCGCCGCGGTTGAGGTTGCTGCTGTTGAGCTCGCTGTCGGGGCGGCTGCCTCGGCTGGGATCACCGAAACCCCGGCCGGCGAGACTCTCGCGACGAACGCGGCTGCGGAGGCTTCTTCGGACGCTCCTGCTGCCGGGCAGCCCGAGGCCACGGGCCCTGCTGAGCCGGCCGCCAATGCTTCGGCTGACTCGATCACCCAGCCGACCGCGGTCACCCCGGCGCCGGATGCGGCCGCCGACACTGCGGCCGAGACCTCGCAGCCGGAGGCGACTGTCTCTGCCGAGCCGGCCGCGGCTCCCGAGGCTCCCGCCACCGAGGCTGGGACTGCGGACCCGGAGGCGATTGCCTCGGCCGAACGGGCCGCGACGGCCTCGGCACCGGAGACGGCTTCCGCCTCCGAAGAGGCGGGGTTGCCCCCGGCTGTCTTGCCTGAGGTCGAAGCCGCCGAGCCGGCGGTGGAAGAAGCGCCTGCGGACTCGGCCGCTGAAGTTGCCACTTCGCAGGCGGCTCCCGCCGCCGAGTCGCTCGCGGATGCTTCGACCGACTCGATCGCCGAATCGACTGTGCTCACCCCGGCTCCGGATGCAGCTGCCGACGCCGCGGCTGTGACTTCGGAGCCCGCGGCGATTGCCTCGACCGAGCCGGTTGCGGCGACCCCGGCTTCTGCGGCAGCCCCCGCCACCGAACCGGCCGCCAAGCCTTCGGTGACTTCGGCCGAGTCGGCTCCGGTTGCGCCGGATGCCTCCGCCGACACCGCGGCGGCGACCTCGCAGCCTGAGGCGACTGCCTCGGCCGAGCCGACTGCGGCGACTTCTGCCCCGGAGGCGGCTCCCGCCGCCGATGCGGTGGCGGCGGCTGCCCCGACCGCTGAGGTCGAGACTGCTGCTGAGTCGGCGGTGGACGAAGCGCCTGCCGACTCGATCGCTGAAGTTGCGGCGCCCCAGGCGGATCAGGCGGCTGAGCCCGCCGCTACCCCGGCGGCCGATGCGGTTGAGGACTCCGCAGTTGTGACCTCGGAGCCCGAGGCCACTGCCCCTGCTAAGCCGGCTGCTGCGGCCTGGGAAGCGGTGGGGCTGTGGGCGGATCACACCGCCGAGCAGGGTTCGGAACCGGCCGGCGAGGTTCACGCCGGAGCTTCTGAGGAAGCTGCCGCCGAGCCGGCTGCGCAGGATGGCGCGGGCGCGGAAACCACAGCGGTCGCCGACCCTGCGGTGCCCGAGGCCCAGGCGGTTTCCGCGGCCGACGAGATCGCGGACAGCGCGGCGCCGGAAGCGGCGACGGTTGAGGAGTCGTTCGAGGAAGCTGCCAGCGGTTCTGCCGAACCCGCCGAAGCGACGAAGGCGACCGAAGCCACCGACGCCGCCGAAGCGCGCGAAGGTGCCGAAGCAATCGGAGCCGCTGAAGTGAGCCAGGTCGCTGAAGCGAGTGAAGGCGTCGAAGCGGGCGACGCAGCCCACGCTGCCGAAGCAGGCGAAGCAGCTCACGCCGCCGAAGCGGACCGCGCCGCCGAAGTACAGGCCGGCGAGGGTGACCGTGGCGCTGAGAGTGGTGACGGCCCCCGGTGAATGAGGGCATGGGGGCGGATCCGTTCGGGACGGGGCGGCTGCGCGAGGCGATGTTGCGCGCGTGGCGGGACTCGCCGACGCGGTTTGTGGAGGACACCAACGCCGAGCGTGACTTGAGGGTTGGGGCGTATCGCGATCGGCTGTTCGTGGAGCTGGCGCAGAACGCGGCGGACGCGGCGCAGGCGGCCGAGACCCCCGGCCGGGTCAGGGTGTCCGTTGTGGACGGTGAGCTGAGGTTCGCCAACACCGGGGCGCCGCTGGATACGCGGGGTGTGGAGTCGTTGGCGTCGTTGCGGGCGTCGGCGAAGGAGCGGCTGGACACGGTCGGGCGGTTTGGCGTCGGGTTCGCGGCGGTGTTGACCGTGTCCGACGAGCCGCGGGTCGTTTCGGCGCGAGGTGGGGTGCGGTTCTCCGCGGAGCGCACGCGGGAGGCGGCCGGGCGGGACGGGGATGTGCCCGTGCTGCGGCTGCCGTGGCCTTCCGAGGAGGCTCCGCCGGAGGGGTTCGACACCGAAGTGCGGCTGCCTCTGCGGGAGCCGGAGAGTGGGAAGGCGCTGCTGGACGCCCTCCAGGAAGAGATTTCCGACCTGCTGCTGGCCTTGCCGTGGTTGGGTGAGGCTGAAGTGGACGGTCGCGTTTGGACGCGCACCGGCACGGATCAGGTCGAGATCGCCGGGCCCGAGAAGAGCCGAAGGTGGCTGACGCACGAGGGCTGGGCCGTGCCGATCGACGCGGACGGGGTGCCGCAGCCGCTGGACGAAGACGTGTTGCACGCGCCGACGCCGACGGATGAGGCGTTGTCGCTGCCGGCGCGGTTGATCGCGCCCGTGCCGCTGGAGCCGTCGCGGCGGAGGGTGTTGCCCGGGGCGGCGCTGGATGAGGCGATCGCAGCGGCGGCGAAGAACTACGTCGGGCTCGTCAGGGCTGTGCCGCAGGAACATCGGTTCGTGCTGGTGCCCCAGGGCGGCTTCCCGCGGTCGACAGTGGACGCGCAGCTGAGGGATCAGGTTTTCTCCGAGCTGGCAACGCAGCCATGGTTGTCCACTATGGACAACAAGGCGGTGTCCGGCCGGCAGGCGAAGGTGCTCGACGTCGACGTGCCGGACTTGCCGCCGCTCTTGGCCGACCTCGTGCCCGGCCTGGTGGCCGCGCCGGCGGGGGCCGCACGGGTGCTGAAGCCCGTGTCGGCGCAGGCGATCGGCGTCGAGGACGTGCTGGAGGTGCTCACCGGGATCGGCCGTGAACCCGGGTGGTGGCACCGGCTGTACGCGGCGCTCGCCGTGGCCGTGGACACGCACGACGTGTCGCCGGCGCAGCTCGACGGGCTCCCGGTGCCGCTGTCCGACGGACGCACGCTGCCCGGCGCGCGCGGCACATTGCTGCTCGACGGGTCGAACGAGCTGCTCGAACTCCTGTCCGATGTGGACGTTCCGGGGCTGCGGCTCGTGCACCCCGCGGCGGCGCACCCGTTGCTGGAGCGCTTGGGCGCCAAGCACGCCGACGCCCGTCAGCTGCTCGAAGCCGAGCAGGTGCAGTACGCCGTGGAACGCAGTGTGGAAGACGTCCGGTCCGGTTTGGACGGGATGAACCTCGCGGGCGCCGTGCTGAGGCTGATCGCGGAGTGCGGTGACGACGCGCCGGAGTGGGCCGGTGCGCTTGCCCTCCCGTCCGAAGACGGCTGGCGCCGGGCCGACGAGCTCGTGCTGCCGGCGTCTCCTCTTCTCGACGTGTTCGACTCCGAAGTGTTCGAAGAGGACGGTGCCCTGTCCGTTCTCGACGAGGAGTTCGCCGAGGACTGGCCACAGCCGACACTCGAAGCGGCCGGCGTGCTCGACTCGTTCGCCGTCATCCGCGACGAGGAGCCGCACGAGCCCGACCACGGCCTGCCCGACGAAGACGTGTGGTGGGACTCGGCTGAACGCCCGCCGACGGCTGTCCTGGCGATCAGGGACCTCGACCTCGTCGCCGACGACGCGTGGCCCGCCGCGCTGCGCCTCATCGCCGCGCGGCCCGAGACGTGGCAGGCGCTGCACGCGCCCGAAGGCCACGCGGGCTGGTGGCTCGCTCGTTACGCCCTGCTCGCCGGCGAAGCCCCCGGCTCCTGGCGCCTGCCTGCCGCGGCCGACCTCGCCGGCCTCTACGACGAGGTGCCCGACCTCGAGCTCACCGTCGAACTGCTCCAGGCCGCCGGCGTCCGGACCACGCTCGACCTCGCGACGGCCGAAGACGTCACCGACCTGCTCGACCGCCTCGGCGACCCGGCCCGCACGCTCACGCCGGGCCTCGCCGCGCGCGCCCACCGCGCGCTCGTGCAGTCGCCCGTGGACGTCGACGACCTCGACGCCCCGGTCCGCGTCCGCACGGCCGACGGGAGCGTGACAGACGCCGACAAAGCCGTGGTCCTCGACGTCCCGTGGCCGGCTTCCGCGCTGCCGGCGACCAAGATCATCGCCGCCCCCGAAGACCCCGAACACCTCGCCGAACTGCTCGACGTCCCTCTCGCCGGCGCCCTGCCGAACGAGGTGACCAGCACCGGCGAGTACGTCGCCTGGGCCGACCTGCCCGCGATCCGCCTCGTCGCCGACCAGCTCGGCCTCACCGTGCCCGAGGGCGGCCCGCTGCTGCACGACGTGCTCACCGTGACCGTCGACGGCACCACCGCCGACGTCCCGTGGTGGTCGGACGAGGACAACCGCCTCCACGCCGCCGACACGTCGGAAGGTCTGGCCCGCGCGTTCGCCTGGGCCACCGACCACTGGACCGAGCGCTACCGCATCACCGCACTGCTCGACGACCCGGCGCCGCACACGTTCCTGAACTAGAGGCGCTGTGTCGACCTAGAGACGCCGAGCCGAACTACAGCCGCTGCGCCGACTTCGACCCCCGCCGGGCCGCCGCGCGCTGCCAGAAGATGATGCCGAAGCCGATGAACCCCAGGACGATCCCGGCGAACGCCGTCCACACCCACACACCGTCGGCGACGAAAAAGAGCACCACCAGCGCGACGGCCCACGCCGAGGTACCTACGATCACCACCGGGGTCAGGTCGGTCAGGCGCTTGGGCAGGTCCGGCGTGTGCCGCAACGAGCCCGTTACCTCCGCGGGATTGATCGGTTCATCCACGTGGTGAAGGGTACCCCCGGGCGTTCACGCAACGAGCACGACAGCAGCGAGCAAGACAGGGGCACGGTATGACGGATCAGCGCGAGCGGGAGGCCGTGTCCACTCTGGACCGGTTCTTCAAGATCACCGAACGCGGCTCCACGGCCGGGCGGGAGATCCGCGGCGGCGTCGTCACGTTCGTGACCATGGCCTACATCGTGGTGCTCAACCCGCTCATCATCGGCAGCTTCGCCGCGGGCACGCCCTCGGCGCACGCCGACGTGCTCGGCCACATCCTGCCCGTGCCGGCCGTGGCCGCGGTGACGGCGCTGGTCGCCGGTGTGATGACGATCCTGATGGGCCTGATCGCCAACTACCCGTTCGCCATCGCGACCGGTCTGGGCCTCAACAGCCTGCTCGCCGTCACGCTCGCACCCCAGATGACCTGGCCCGAGGCCATGGGCCTGGTGGTGATCGAGGGCGTGATCATCGTCCTGCTGGTGCTCACCGGCTTCCGCACGGCCGTGTTCCGCGCGGTGCCGCCGGCGCTCAAGTCGGCGATCGCGGTCGGCATCGGCCTGTTCATCTGCCTCATCGGGCTCGTCGACGCCGGTTTCGTGCGCCGCCTGCCCGACGACGCGCACACCACCGTCCCGGTCGGCCTCGGCATCAACGGCTCGGTCGCCTCCTGGCCGACGGCCGTGTTCGTGGTCGGCCTGCTGCTCACCGCGATCCTCGTGGCGAAGAAGGTCAAGGGCGCGATCCTCATCGGCGTGCTGAGCTCGACCGTGCTGGCGATCGCCGTCGAGGCGATCGTGAAGGCCGGGCCGTCGAACGGCACCAATCCCAAGGGCTGGAACCTCGGCTACCCCGCGCTGCCATCGAACGTCCTCGGCATGCCCGACCTGTCGCTGGTCGGCGACGTGTCCTTCGGCGCGTGGACGCGGCTGCCGATCATCACCGTCGTCCTGCTCGTGTTCACGCTCGTGCTCGCCGACTTCTTCGACGCCATGGGCACCATGACCGGCCTCGGCAAGGAAGGCGGCGTGATCGGCAAGGACGGGCAGCTGCCCAACGTCGGGCGCGCCCTGTTCGTCGAGGGCCTCGCCGGCGCGGCCGGTGGCTTCGGCTCGGCCAGCTCCAACACCGTCTTCGTCGAGTCCGCCTCCGGCATCGCGGAGGGCGCGCGCACGGGCCTCGCCAACGTCGTCACCGGCGTGCTCTTCCTCGCCGCCATGTTCCTGACGCCGCTCTACCAGATCGTGCCCGTCGAGGCCGCCGCGCCGGCGCTGGTGGTCGTGGGCGCGCTGATGATGGGGCAGGTCCGCGAAATCGACTTCACGGACTTCTCGATCGCGCTGCCGGCCTTCCTGACGATCGTCGTCATGCCGTTCACCTACTCCATCGCCAACGGCATCGGCGCGGGCTTCGTGAGCTACGTCGTCATCCGCGCCGCCACCGGCAAGGCCCGCCAGGTCCACCCGCTGATGTGGGTGATCGCGGTGGCTTTCGTGGCGTACTTCGCGGTGGGTCCGATCCAGGCCGCGTTGAGCTGAGCGTGGAAAGGGCGTCGCGCTGACCGGTGCCGAAAGCGGTCGGCGCTGAGCTGAGCGTGATCGCGGAGGGTGGCGGGGTTCACCCTTCGGCGCCATTTTCGTGAGGTAAGCTAACTATATGTCCGGCGACACGCATGAGCGCTCCCTCGCGAGCCGCCTGCGTCTCGCGGTGGTCCGGCTCAACCGCCGGCTCCGGGCACAGCGCGTGGGCGACGACGTGACGTTGACGCAGACCGCGGCGCTGTCCACCTTGCACAAGTGCGGCCCGCTGACGCCTGGTCAGCTGGCCGCCAAGGAAGGCGTCCAGCCGCCCTCGATGACGAGGGTCATCGCCGCGCTCGAGGAGATGGGGTTCGTCGAGCGGCGCCCGCACCCGACGGATGGCCGGCAGGCCATCGTGGAGCTGTCCGACAGCGGCATGGCCTACGTGAAGCAGGCCATTTCCGTCCGGGAGGCGTGGCTGGATCGGCAACTGGCCGAACTCGGCGAGGAAGAGCTGGAAGTGCTCTCCCGCGCCGCTGAGATCATCGACAGGATGGCGGGGAACTAACACCGGTGGCGACCACGGGTAGCGAAGCAGAGCGTACGACCGAAACCATTGCTACCCAGGACACGGCGCCACAGCCGGCCGGCCCGCCTGCCTCCGGACCACCCGGCACCCCGACACAGCGCACCCCGAGCCTGCCCGACGGCGCCGATCGCGTGCGCAAGGAGCCGGCCGAACCCGACAGACCCGCGGAGCCGAAGCGCGGCAAGGGCATGTTCGCGTCGCTGCGCGTGCGCAACTACCGGCTGTTCTTCACCGGCCAGGTCATCTCCAACGTCGGCACCTGGATGCAGCGCATCGCCCAGGACTGGCTGGTGTTCCAGCTCTCGGGCAACAACCCGGTCGCACTGGGGATCGCCGTCGCGTTCCAGTTCACGCCGACACTGCTGCTGTCGCTGCAAGCCGGCGTGATCGCGGACCGCGTGGACAAGCGGCGGCTGCTGATCCTCATCCAGAGCGTCAACTGCCTGCAGGCGACGTTGCTGGGCGTGCTGAATCTGACCGGTGTCGTGCAGATCTGGCACGTGTACCTGCTGTGCATGATGCTCGGCATCACCTCGGCGATGGAGGTGCCGACGCGGCAGTCGTTCGTGGCCGAGATGGTGGGCCGCGACCAGATCGCCAACGCCGTGGCGCTGAACTCGTCGATCTTCAACCTGGCGCGCATCGTCGGCCCGGCCATCGCCGGGTTCGCGATCACCTGGGTGGGCACCGGCTGGCTCTTCATCGCCAACGCGGTGAGCACGATCGCCGTGGTCACCGGGCTGGCGATGATGAACCCCGCCAAGCTCTTCCGTGGCCCCGCGATCCCCCGCGCGAAGGGCCAGCTCATGGAGGGCCTGCGCTACGTGCGCCACCGCTCCGACCTGGTCACGGTGATGGTGCTGATGTTCTTCGTCAGCACGTTCGGCATCACCTACTTCACGTCGCTGCCGATCGTCGCCGCAAACGTCTTCCACACCCAGGCCGACGGTTACGGTCTGTTGTCCACGCTCGTCGCCGTGGGGACCTTCGTGGGCGCGCTGTTGTCCGCGCGCCGCGGGATCAAGAGCCGGCCCCGCGTGCGGCTCATGCTGATCTCCGGCGCGCTGCTCGGCCTGTTCGAGTTCGTCACGGCGTTCATGCCGACCTACCTGACCTTCGGCCTCGGCCTCATCCCGCTCGGCTTCGCCACCATCACGTTCCTGAACACGGCCAACGCGCTGGTGCAGACGTCCGTCTCGCCCGAGATGCGCGGCCGCGTGATGGGCATCTACGTGCTGGTGCTCATCGGCGGCAACCCGATCGGCGGTCCGATGACCGGCTGGATGGCCGACGCGTTCGGCGGCCGCTCGCCGTTCTACATCGGCGGCGCGATCTCGCTGATCGCCGCCGTGGTGTGCGCGCTGGTGCTCATCCGGCGCGGCGGCGTCTCGCTGCCCGTGCGCCGCTTCGGCAACGGCCTGCGTGTGCTCAAGCGCGAACGCGTCTGACCTGCGTCTTTCGAAGGGCATCTCGGTTCGCCGGGGTGCCCTTCAAGCATTTCAGGGACTTTTCACGCCCTCCCCCGGACGAGTGAGAGGTAGGTCTCCGCAAGAGGGGGCTTGCCGGGGCTGTTGAGGTTAGGCTAACCTCATATACGTCCGCTTCGTGGTGGGAGCGGCAGTCAGTTCGGGAACGGACGGAGCCCCGCCCCTGGGAACCCCAGGAGCGGGGCTCCGTTCATTTACGAGGGTTCACCAACGAGGGTCTCGGGCAAAGCGTCCTTCACCGGCTCATGACGGGTTCATGGTCGGGTCGGCCGAGGGCTCCGTCAAGAGGTGCCCACCTGGTGGGGTCGGCAGCCGCGAGAGCTCCAGGCCGAAGTACACGCGGTACGCGGTGCGCACGGCGTTGTCGGTGCCCAGCAGTACCTCGTTGCGCACGCCGTCGACCGTTTCGATCAGCCGGTTCCCCGACAGCGTCACGCGGCCCTGGGAGGTCGGGCGCGAGCACGTGAGCCGCCGCGTGAAGCCCGAAAGCGGCGACGTCGACTGCCACCACGCCATCGGCACGAAGTCCGTCAGCGGCCGCGCGCGCGCCTCCAGGCGGTAGACGGGCGTGCCGTCCATGACCACGTCCACGTCGCCGAACGGGGCGTCCAGGAAGAGGAACTCGCCGTCCGGATCGGACTGGACCTCCACGGCCGACAGGCGCAGCGGGCCACGGCTGAAGCGGCCGAAGCCGACGTCCACCAGCCACTGCTCGCCGTCGAGCTCCACGACCACGGCCGCGTGGTCCAGCGGCGGCCCCGGCTCGCCCTCGTCGGTGAAAACCTGGGCGCCGCGCAATGCGGCGTCGAAGCCGAGCTCGCGCAGCAGGGCCGAGAAGAGCCCGTTGAGCTCGTAGCAGAAGCCGCCGCGCCGTCGGCGCACGATCTTGTCGAACAGCGCTTCCTCGGTCAGCTCGATGGGTTCACCGAGGTGCACGCTCAGGTTTTCGAACGGCACGCGTTCGAGGTGGCGCTCCTGCAGCTGCCGCAGGGCCGCGAGGTCGGCCTTGGCGGGCAACGCGAGGTCGAGGCGGGCGAGGTAGGCGTCGACGTCCATGACCCCAGCCTCACACCTGGAGTGCACTCGAAGTCAAGCGAGAAACGAAAAACGGGGCCCTCCGTGAAGGAGAACCCCGCTTTTGCCGAAGCAGCAGGCTCAGCTGAGCAGCAGGCCGTTGCCGCCGGCGACGGCGTTGTCGAAGCGCTTGCTGATCTCACCCCAGTTGAAGATGTTCCACAGGGCCTTGACGTAGTCCGGCTTCACGTTCTTGTAGTCCAGGTAGAACGCGTGCTCCCACACGTCGACCAGCAGGATCGGCGTGGTCGGCAGGATCAGGTTGTTGTGGTGGTCGCGCAGCTGCTGGGTGATCAGCGTCTTGCCGATCGGGTCCCAGGAGAGCGCGCCCCAGCCGTTGCCCTGGATCGTGGTGGAGACGGCGGTGAACTGCGCCTTGAACTTGTCGAAGGAGCCGAACGCCTCGTCGATCGCCGCGGCCAGTTCGCCGGTCGGCTTGTCGCCGCCTTCCGGGGAAAGGATCTTCCACCAGACGACGTGGTTCGCGTGGCCGGCCAGGTTGAAGGCCAGCGTGGTCTCGAGACCGACGATGTTGCCGAAGTCGCCGGCTTCGCGAGCCTCGGCGATCTTGTCGAGGGTGTCGTTCGCGCCCTTGACGTAGGTCGCGTGGTGCTTGCTGTGGTGCAGCTCGTTGATCTGACCCGAGATGTGGGGCGCGAGGGCGCTGTAGTCGTAGTCGAGATCGGGCAGGTTGTACCGGGCCATTGGCCCTCCTTCAGTCTTCGACACAAGTTCCTACTACCGAACCTAGTAGCACACCCGGGTTCGCGGCGACCGGGGGCGGCCTCCGTGCCACAGGGTGGACCCGCTCGTTCGGCTACGGCGTACCCGGGTGGGCACCGTGCGAAACCGAGCTTTGTACCTCCACCAAACTGGAGGTCAACTTCTTGTGATCAGCCTCATCCGCCCGGGCGTCAGGCGAGCCGGTAGCGGTCCAGTTCGAGCGCCAGCTCGTCGAACACGGCGACGTTGTGCTCGAAGGCGACCAGTGTCTCGTTGATCACCCGGGCGCGGGCGTCGTCGTCCCACGGCGCGGCGTCGAGCTTCGCGCGGTAGCGGTCGCGGAACGCGGGCGCGCTGCCGATCTCGTCGAAGTGGTAGAACAGCGAGCCCGCCTCGGCGAGGTCGAAGTTCTTCTCCAGTAGCCGCCGGATGATCTGGCCGCCCGCGATGTCGCCCAGGTAGCGCGTGTAGTGGTGCGCCACGTACCCGCCGGCCCACACCGAGGCCTCGGCGATGCGCGCGGCGTACGCCTCGGTGCTGGCGAGCGGCCGGATCTCGGTGCGCCAGGCCGGGCCGGCGAGGCGGGCGAGGTCGCGCTCGAGCGCGGGCAGCCGGCGCAGCTCGTCGAACACGAACTCGCGGCCGACGGCGTCGCAGGTCATCGTGTCGCTGACGTGCTCGATGGCCTGGTAGATGAAGTAGTACTGGATCGCGAGCTGCGTGTAGCCCTCCAGCGAGAGCTCGCCGCCGAGCAACGCGTTCATGTACGTGGAGTGGTTGGCCCGCTCGTGCACGCCCCTGGTCGACTCCCGCAGCCGTCCGGAGAACGGCCGGGCTTCGAGCTCAGTGGTCACCGACATGGCGGCCTCCCTCTTTCTGACAAGCTGTCAGATAGAGCGTAGGCCACGATGGGGACTTAGGCTACCCTAAATCGGACGATGATCCGGAAGTTCACTCGAACCGACGGCCTGCAAGACGAACCGCACGGCCGCCTCGATCACGCCGGCCAGCCGCTCGGCGGGCACGTCGATCACCTGCCGCGTGCCGAGCGCCGCGGTGATCATGGGGACCACCACGTCCACGTCCTGTGCGGGCCAGCTGCCGGCGTCGACGCCGGCGAGCAGCACCGCGCGCAGCTGCCCGGTGATCGGATCGGCGTGGGCGCTGATGCGCCGGTAGGCCGCGGGTGCGAGCGCCGACTCCAGCGCGCCGCCGGGCGGCAGGTGGTGTTCGGCGAGCACGCGCAGCTGCAGCCGGACGAACGTCGCCAGTTGCGCGATCGGGTCCGTCTCGGCTTCCACGGCCGCGCGCAGCCGCTCGACGTAGCGCGCCGCCTCGTCCTCGACGAACGCGACGAGCAGGCTTTCCTTGTCGGGGAAGTGGTTGTACAGCGCGGTGCGGCCCAGCCCGGCCTCGGCGGCGACGCCGGCGAGCGTGATCGCGTCGAAGCCACGCTCGTACAGCTGCGCGCGCAGCACCTCGAACACCCGCGCGCGAACCTCGCGCCGGTGCGCTTCGAGCGAGCCGCCGAGTACCTTCGGCACCGTTGTTCCCCTGCCTGCCTGAGACCTGCTCCAGCCACCATAAGGCCGAACGGGGGCTCGTACTCAGTCGGTGAGCGACCAGGTGTGCACGGGTTCGCCGGCGGCCGAGAGCTCGAGATAGCGGCCCAGCATGCGGTTGAGCGCCGTCTCGCGGTCGGCGCCGCGGTCCTGCGCGCGCAGCACGTAGTCGCGCTGCCAGGTGGCGCCGCTACGGCGGGCGAGGCAGCGCCGTTCGATCACGCCGAGGTATTTCACGCGGGCCTCGTCGGACACGCCGGAGCGGCGCAGGCCCTCGTGGGCGAGCGGCAGGAGCACGCGCAGCGCGAGCTCGTCGGGCGGGATCCAGCCGATGCCCGGCCAGTACAGCTGCGCCTCGAAGCCCTTGCGCGCGCCCGCGTAGAGGTTCTCCTCCGCGGCCTGGAACGACATCTGCGTCCACACCGGGCGTTCCTGCTCGGCCAGCGCGCGCTGGGCGCCGTAGAAGAACGCGGCGTTGGCCACGATGTCGACGACCGTGGGCCCGGCCGGCAGCACGCGGTTCTCGACGCGCAGGTGCGGCAGGCCGTCGACGACGTCGTACACCGGCCGGTTCCAGCGCCAGATCGTGCCGTTGTGCATACGCAGCTCGGTGAGCTTCGGCGCCTGGCCCGACTCCAGCGTCTCGATCGGGTCTTCCGCGTCGGTCTGCGGCAGCAGGCCGGGGAAGTACCGCACGTTCTCCTCGAACAGGTCGAAGATCGACGTGATCCACCGCTCGCCGAACCACACCCGCGGGCGAACACCCTGGTTCTTCAGCTCTTCCGGGCGGGTGTCGGTGGCCTGCTGGAACAGTGGGATGCGCGTCTCGTGCCACAACGCCTTGCCCAGCAGGAAGGGCGAGTTGGCGGCCAGCGCCGTCTGCACGCCGGCGAGGCACTGCGCCGCGTTCCAGTGCGCCGCGAATTCCTCAGGCGCCACCTGGAGATGCAGCTGAACCGACGTGCACGCGGCTTCCGGCAGGATGGATTCCGCGAAACTGCGCAGCCTTTCGGGCTGTTCGCCCGGAAGCGCCGCGCCGTCCATGGAAAGCGCGATTCGCTCACCGCGCGCGGCGAAGATCTGGTCGTTCAGCGACGAATACCGCGCGTTGTTGGTGAGCCATTTCTGGTCGAAGTGTTCTTGACGCAGTGTCGGCAGGATCCCGATCATCGCGAGCGTCGAACCGGCGTCGGTGGCCTTGGCGGACGCTTTGCCGAGGTATGCGCGCAGATCGTCTTCCAGCTGCAGCGCCGAATCGCCGGCGAGTGGGCGCGGCGGCACGTTCAGCTCGAGGTTGTGCTGCCCGAGTTCGGTGGTGAACGACGGGTCGTCGAGCGCTTCCAGCACCGCGGCGTTGGTCATCGACGGGCGCAGTTGCCCATCGACGAGATTCAGCTCCACTTCGAGCCCGATATTCTTGCGGGGAAAGGAAAAACTGCCGTCCGTGAGCATCCGGGCGAGCGTGTCGAGACAGCGTTGGACTTTGCGGCGGTACCGTCCTCGGTCCAGCTGGTCGAACGGTTTCGCCGAAAGGTCGGTACCCATGTCTGACGCGCTCCTTGGCTGCTGTCCGCAAGTGTCCGGGCGGGGACTGCCAGGCCGCCCACCGTCGCACAGAGCGGCGCATCTGGGCTAGCGGCCAAACTGGTGCTCTCCGTCACGGGAGGTTGACTGTCCGCAAAAATGGCCCATTCGTACCAGAGTTGTCCGGTCGTTCGGACCAGCTTTGTACCGGGCGGGGTCCCGGCATGCGGATGTCACACTGTGCGGTGTGGCTGAACTGATCTTCACCGAGGATCCCGAAGATCCCCGGCTCGACGATTTCCGCGACTTGTCCACTGCGGACCGGCGGCCGGACCGTCCCGGTGGGCGGGGGCTCGTGATCGCGGAAGGCACCGTGGTTGTCGAGCGGATGCTCGCTTCGCGGTACCCCCTGCGCGCATTGCTCGGCGTGGAACGGCGGGTGCGTGACCTCGACCTTTCCGGCGTCGACGCGCCCGCGTACGTGACTTCGGCGGAAACGATGGCTTCCGTGGTGGGGTTCCACCTCAACCGCGGGGTGCTTGCGGTGGCCGATCGTCCGGCGCCGCCTGCGGTTTCGGAGATCATCGCCGGGGCGCAGGTGCTCGCCGTGCTCGAAGGAGTCGGCGACCACGAGAACCTCGGTTCGATCTTCCGCAACGCGTCCGCGCTCGGTGTCGACGGTGTCCTGCTCGGGCCGGGCTGCTCGGATCCGCTGTACCGGCGCAGCGTGCGTGTGTCGATGGGGCACGTGCTCCGCGTGCCCTTCGCTCCGCTGGACGGGTGGCCCGACGGACTGAACCTCTTGCGGGAAAGCGGTTTCACCGTGGCGGCGCTCACACCGCGGCCGGGATCCGTTCCGCTGCGCGGACTGCGCGAGAAGGTCGGCGAGCGGGTGGCGCTGATGCTCGGCGCCGAGGGACCGGGGCTCACCGACGAGGCGATCACGGCCGCGGATCTGGCCGTGCGCATCGAGATGGTGCCGGGCGTCGACTCGCTGAATGTCGCCACCGCCGCCGCGGTCGCGTTCCACGAGGTCGCCGCCACGCGTTGAGGTGCTCACCTTTCCGGGATACCCATTTCGCGCCGGTAACCACAGGCGCAGATGTCGATCGGTCAACGACCGTGGCCCATCCGGCCCCGCCCGTGCGGCAGTCCTTGGCATCGGCGGGCCGGCGCGGCTATTTTCGCGCGCTGATCAACATTCGGGTGAGCCGGATTTCGCCGGCTGTTGATCTACGCGATGGAGTCCGACGACTTCGAGGCTGCCGCGGCGGCGTTCGCGAACTCGGCGCACCCGATCGACGCCGAGCACAAGCGCGTGATGGCGGAGGTGGGCGGAACGCCGGTGGCGGTGGAGGAGCTGCTCGACGTGCGGCTCTGATTTCGGTCGATTTCCGCGCCGGGTGCCGGTCCCGCCGGGAGGCTCGCGGGGCTTACGCTGCTGCGGGCAGGTGCGGGCAGACGCAGTCGCGTTCGACGGCAGGCACCTGCAAGTGGGAAATGCCCAGCGGGAGGACGTCAGTGGAGCTGCGGATCCGGGGCGAGCGCGCGGTGCTCGCCGGCCCGGGTGGCGAGGGTGCGCGCGAAGTCGACCCGCGGCGGTTGGCGATCGGGCCGGACCTGGCGCAGGCCCTGCACGAGTGGGCGCGCGTCGCATCGGCGGTGTCGCGGACGGGGGGCGACGCGGAGGTCGCGACGTCCGTCGTGTCGCAGCGAGGGCGGCAGCTGGCCGGGCGGCTGGCGACGGTGATGGGAACGACGGTGCGGTTCGTGGATCCGGTGTCTGGCGTAGAGACGGTGATCGACCCGCCCGCGCGCGTGGTGGCGCGGCGGCGTGGGGTGCCTGGAGCCGCGACTGAGCCGACGCCTTGGCTGACCGGGCTGACGGTGTCGGCGTTCGCCGCGGTGCTCGTGGCCGTGGCGATGCTGGCGTTGGCAGGAACGCTCGCGCAAGAGACGAACACCTGGATCGCGCTGGTGGCGTCGGTCGTGGTGACCGCCGGGATCGGGCCGTCGCTGTGGCTCGGGCGGCGGCTGCCGATCGTGCGGTGGGCGGTCTACGGCGCGGGCGCCGGGATCATCGCGGCGTGGCTGGGTGTGCTGGCGATCGTGCTCTGACCGGCCGATACTGGCCCGATGGCGCCCGTCGACGAGTTGCGCAAGCTGTGCCTCGCGCTGCCCGAGGCCACCGAACGGCTCAGCCACGGCGAGCCGACGTGGTTCGTGCGCGGCAAAAAGACGTTCGTGACGTTCGCGAACCACCACCACGACGACGGACGGCTGGCCTTCTGGTGCCCGGCGCCGCCCGGTGCGCAGGAGGACCTCGTGCGCACCGAGCCGGAACGCTTCTTCCGCCCGCCTTACGTCGGGCACCGCGGCTGGCTCGGCGTACGCCTCGACGTGGACGTCGACTGGGCGGAGATCGACCACATCGTGCGCGACGCCTACCGGCTGGTCGCGCCGAAGTCGCTGGCCGTGCTCCTCGAGGACTAGCCGCGCTGGGAACGCACGCCCAGCAGGACGTCTTCCCACGAAGGCACGATGGGGTGGTTCTTCTTGGGCTTCGCGCGCGGCTGGTCGTCTTCGGCGGCCTCGTCGTCGGACGGGACGCGCGGGATCTCCCGGGTGTCGTCGTCCTCCTCGTGCGGCTCGGTGGGCGCCTCGATCGCCAGGCGCTCGTCCTCGGCCGAGTCCAGCGTCGGCTGCATGACGGCGTCACGCGCCGGGTCGAGGGCGCGGACCGTGCGCGGCGGGCGGTAGGAGTTGGGGTTGAGCAGCACCTCGGCGTTCTCGTCGAGGGCGTGCACCGTGCCGCCGTGGGCGCCGGGTGAGAAGGACCAGTGGGCGCGGTTGTCGGAGCGCCCGGCCTTCCACTGCAGCACGACGACCCACTTGCCGTCGTCGCCGCGCCAGGAGTCCCAGCGGGCCTGCGAGTAGTCGTGGCCGCGGACGCCGAACGCGTACGCGATCACCTCACCGAGCGTCTGCACGTCGGGGCCGTCTTCGCGGACGGGGTGGGCGCTCTGGGCGAGGTCGGCCGTGCGCGAGCGCTCCAGCAGCACAGGGTAGGCGTACCTCTCCACGCGCTGCGCCGAGACGCCGGCGCCGCTCGCGACCTGTTCGACGGACTCGCCGGCGCGGATTCGCGCCTGGATCTCGCGTGGCCGCATCTGGCTCTCCAACTCGATTTCGATCTGGCCCAGCCGGGCGATGTCCCCCCTAGCCGCCGCTCGCAGAGTTTCATCGGCCGGGAGCAGGAAGCGGGTACGGCTCGCCGGGTCCTCGAGCACGATGGACTTGCCGTCCTCGTGCAGACCGACCACCCGTAGCGCCCGCATTTCTCGCCTCCCCGATCTTCACCTTTGTGGGTGCTCACGTTAGAACGGCGCGTCGGCTTGACGTGCGAGGCGCGCCGATGCATCACCCAACCGTCACCTTTTTTGACGACGGTCTCCGTCATCCTCCCGGGCCCGCTCACCGGGAACCCGTGGGACACGCCGACCACGTTCCGTCACGAATGAGTGGTGTTCCGTGTTCGTCGCGCAACGCACGACGGGCCCCTCCCGGAGTGAGAGGGGCCCGTCGTGTGCGGAACTCAGCGGTGCGGAACTCCGCAGTACAGAACTCAGCCCAGCCGCTCGACCACGTACTCGATGCTCTGCGTGAGCTTCGTGATGTCGTCGGGGTCGATGGCCGGGAACAGGCCGACGCGCAGCTGGTTGCGGCCCAGCTTGCGGTACGGCTCGGTGTCGACGATGCCGTTGGCGCGCAGCACCTTGGCCACGGCGGCGGCGTCGACCTCGTCGGCGAAGTCGACGGTGCCCACGACCTGCGAGCGCAGGTCCGGGTCCTTCACGAACGGCGTGGTGTAGGAGGTCTTCTCGGCCCACTCGTAGAGCCGGTTCGACGAGTCCTGCGTGCGCGCGGTCGTCCAGGCGAGCCCGCCCTGGCCGTTCATCCACTCGATCTGGTCGGCGAGCAGGAAGAGCGTGGCCACGGCCGGGGTGTTGTACGTCTGGTCCTTGCGCGAGTTGTCCAGCGCCGTGGTGAGCGACAGGAACTCGGGGATCCAGCGGTCGCCGCCGCCCAGTTCGCCGATGCGCTCGACCGCGGCCGGCGAGGCGAGGGCGATCCACAGGCCGCCGTCGGACGCGAAGGACTTCTGGGGCGCGAAGTAGTAGACGTCGAAGTCCTCGGCCTTCACCGGCAGGCCGCCGGCGCCGGACGTCGCGTCGATCGCGACCAGGGCGCCGTCACTGCCCTCGGGGCGACGCACCGGCACCGCGACACCGGTCGAGGTTTCGTTGTGCGCCCAGCCGACGAGGTCGGCACCGGTTTCGTACGCGATGTCGGGCGCGCTGCCCGCTTCCGCCTTCACGATGATCGAGTCGGCGAGGAACGGCGCCTTGTTCGTGACGCTCGCGAACTTCGAGGAGAACTCGCCGTAGGTGAAGTGCTGCGCGCGCTCGCGCACGAGCCCGAACGCGGCGGCGTCCCAGAACGCGGTGGTGCCGCCGTTGCCGAGGATGACCTCGTAGCCCTCCGGCAGGGAGAACAGCTCGGACAGCCCCGCGCGCACGCGCCCGACCAGCGACTTCACCGGCTTCTGGCGGTGCGACGTGCCGAGGTAGGTGTGGCCGGACTCAGCCAGCTTGGCGAGCTGCTCGTCACGGACCTTGGACGGTCCGCAACCAAAGCGCCCATCGGCCGGCTTGAGGTCTTCGGGGATGCTCAACTCCGCTGCGTCGGTCATGTGGGCAGTCTCTCAGGTCGGGATGCGCCTGCTCAATGCGGTGGGGAGGTGTCCGACATGTGGAATCGGACACTTGCGCCCCAATGTGGCGTTCGGTGCGCTCAACGCACCGAACCCCCCGGTGGGTGGGGGCAAAGCAACCCACCCCCCCATGGGGGGGTGAGCGCCCCCCCGTATAGTCGACAAAATAGGAAAAGGGGGGGGGATGG